>CALLNA010000088.1 GCA_938005655.1 uncultured Novosphingobium sp. | reverse complement strand
GGCGCCATGAGGCCGGGGACGAGGCCCTGCGCGACCCAGGCGGGGACGGCGAGGATCACCGCCTCGTCGGGGGCGATCGGCTGGGTCCCGTCGCTCCAGACCAGGGCGGAGACGTGGTCATCCCCGAACTCCATGCCGCGCAAGCGGCGGCCGGTGGCGAGCGCCGTGCCGCGCTCCGCCAGCCAGGCCAGCGCCGGGTCGACGAAGGCCGCGCCGAGCGTCGGCTGGGCGATGCGCGGGCGGGTGGCGAGACCGCCCCGGCCGAGCGTCTCCCTGAGCACCTGCGCCGCCAGCGCGGCCGAGGACTCGGCGACCGGGGTGTTGAGCACGGCGAGCATGACCGGATCGACGAAGCGGTCCCACAGCGGGCCGCTCGCCGCCACCGCCGCGCGGATCGGCACCGAGCCGGCGCGCAGCAGCCTGCCGAGGGCGAGATATTCGCTGGTGCGCGTGCCGGGCACGCGGCGCTGGCCGCTCAGCACCCACCAGGGCAGGCGGCCGTCGTTGATCCGCACGGTCCAGCGCGCGCCGCTCCGCAGGTCGGCGAAGGCGAAGTCGGCATGGTCCGGCCCGGCCAGCGGCTCGGCCGCGCCGACCGCGCGGCGGAAGTCGGCGACCGCCCGGTTGCCCGCGAGCACCAGGTGGTTGCCGTTGTCGATGGTCATGTCCAGCGCCGGGTCGTGGTAGGAGCGGCAGCGCCCGCCGGCCTGGGCCGCGCTGTCGCTGAGCGACACCTCGACCCCCACCTCGCGCAGGGCGACGGCGGCGGCGAGGCCGGCGAGCCCGGCGCCGGCAACGGTGGCGCGGCCGATGCTCATCGGAACAGGCCGTAGCGGACCAGCGCCAGGGCGAGGCGCCACTTGGACGTGCCGATGCGCTGGCGCGGCGCCTGCCAGCCCTGGCGGACCATCCGCTCGAGGATGCGCGAATAGGCGCTGTCCATCAGCCGCGGGGCGATCAGGTGGCCCCTGGGCCGGGCGGCGAGGATCGCATGGGCCTCGGCGAAATGGGCCTGGGCCTTCGGGGCGAGCCAGCGCGCGGCGCGCTCGAGGCGCGGATCGGCGACGACCTGCGCGGGCGTGACCGGCGCGATCCCGGCGGCGTCGAGCGCCTCGCGCGGCAGATAGACCCGGCCGATCCCGGCGTCCTCGTCGATGTCGCGCAGGATGTTGGTGAACTGAAGCGCGCGGCCGAGGTGGTGCGACAGGGCGATGCCCGTCTCGCGCTCCATCCCGAAGACCTTGACCGAGAGCCGGCCGACCGCCGAGGCGACGCGGTCGCAATAGAGGTCCAGCTCGGCGAAGGACGGCCAGCGCACCTCGCCGTCGAGGTCGGTCTGCATTCCGTCGATCACCGCGACGAAGTCCGCCTGCTCGATCCCGAAGCGGCGGATCGGATCGGCGAGGAACGCCGCCTCGGCCGGGCTTTCGCCGCGATAGAGCGCGGCGACGTGGCCGCGCCAGGCGTCCAGCTCGGCGCGGCGGGTTTCGATCGGGCGGTCGAGGTCGTCGGCGATGTCGTCGACGATCCGGCAGAAGCCGTAGATCGCGTACATCGCCTCGCGCTCGGCCTTCGGCAGGACGCGCATCCCGGCGTAGAACGAGGAGCCCGAGACCTTGGCCTGGAGGTCGCTGGCGGTAACGGCAACGGTGATGGGGCCGCTCATCGCGCGATCCTGTTCAGGGCATGGCGGACCAGCGCGCCGAGCGCCAGCCGGGCGGCGCGCGGCTTGGAGTGGTGGACCTTCTCGCTCAGTGGATCGCGGCGCAGCAGGCCCTGGGTCAGGTCCTCGGCCAGGCGCTGGATCACCGCGACCTCGGCGGCGAGACGCGTGTCGCGGATCTGGCGGGCGAAGGGGGCGCTCTGGCGCAGCAGGTCCTGGGTCCGCACAGCGAGCTTGTCGATGATCGCGCGCAGCTCGGGCGCGGCGCGGTCGGCGGCGAGCGCCTCGACCGTCAGGCCCGCCGCCTCCAGCATGGGCAGCGGGATATAGACCCGGTCGCGCTCGACATAGTCCTTCTTGCAGTCCTGCAAGTGGTTGATGACCTGCAAGGCGGCGCAGAGCGCGTCGTTGGCGGGCCAGGTCGCGCGGTCCTCGCCGTGGAGGTCGAGCACGAAGCGGCCGACCGGCATGGCCGAGAGCCGGCAATAGCCGATCAGCGCGTCCCAGTCGGCGTAGCGGCCCTGGGTCACGTCCTGGACGAAGGCGTCGAGCAGCTCTTGGGCATGGGCGGGGTCGATGCCCCGCTCGCGGTGGAGCCGGCCGAGGGCCATCGCCTCGGGCGCGCCCTCGCCGTCGAGGCCGCCGCGCATCCAGGCGAGCTGGGCGAGCTTGGTCTCCGTCGACGCCGTTTCATGGTCCGCGATGTCGTCGGCGGCGCGAGCGAACCTGTAGAAGGTCAGGATCGGGCCGCGCAGCTCGGGCCGGATCAGGAACGAGGCGACGGGGAAGTTCTCGTCCTTGTGGCCCTTTCCGGAATCGTATTCGGTCATCGTGCCGCCCCCGCCTGGGCGCGCCCCTTCCACATTCCGCCGCGCCCCCGGACGTGCTGCCAGGCCGAGAGCAGGGTGCACCAGGCATAGAAGCCCGCGACCAGCGGCAGGGCCAGGCCCCACAGCGGCGAGCGGCGATAGAAGCGCAGCAGCGGCTGATAGGCGAGGACCATCAGCGCGCAGGCGGCGAGGCCGAGCAGCCGGGCCGTCCCGCCGGCGAACAGCATGGCGACCGGCAGGGCGAAGACCAGCGCCAGCCCCAGGATCGTCAGCGCCAGGATCGCCGGGTTGTAGCGAAGCTGGGCATAGGCCGAGCGCGAGATCATCGCCGCGATCTCGCCCGCGCTCGCGTATGGCCGGATCGAGCGCGAGCGGTCGGTCAGGCCGAGCCAGATCGGCCCCTGCCGCTTGATCAGCGCGCCCAGCGTGCAATCGTCGATCAGCGCGCCGCGCATCGCCGCGATCCCGCCCGCCGCCTCCAGCGCCGCGCGCTCGACCAGCACGCAGCCGCCCGCCGCGCCCGAGACCGGCCCGCGCCGGTTTATCCAGTTGAACGGATAGAGCATCATGAAGAACCAGATGAACGCCGGCACCAGCGCGCGCTCGGGCCAGGTCTCGCAATGGAGCCGGGCCATGAACGAGACCAGGCGGCGGTCCCGGGTCAGGGCGATGCCGACGAGACGGCGCAGGGTGTCGGGAGCATGCGCGATATCGGCGTCGGTGAGCCAGAGGAACCGGGGCGTCCCAGCCTGGGCGATGCCCTGCGAGAGCGCCCAGAGCTTGCCGGTCCAGCGGGCGGGCAGCGGCGCGCCGGCGAGGACCGAGACCCGCCCCGACAGGCCGCGCGCGATCGCCCCGGTGCCGTCGCCCGAATTGTCGTCCACCAGCACCGCGCGGAACGGCCCGGGATAGTCCTGCGCCGCGACGCTGCCCAGCGAACGCGCGATCACGTCGGCCTCGTCGCGCGCCGGGATCACGGCGACCACCTCGGGCCACACATCGGGCTCGGCCAGATTCACCCGGTCGTCGCGCTCGGTGCAGAGCCAGAAGCCGGTGGCGAGGATGCCCAGCCAGATCGCGAGCGCAAGAACGCCCCACAGGACCCCGGCGCTCATCGGATCATCCCCGCGCCGCGGAACCAGGCGATCGCATCCTCCAGCGCCGCGCCATAGGGCCGCGCGGCATAGCCCAGCTCGCGCTCCGCCTTGGCCGAGGTGTAGAACATATGGTGCCGCGCCATCCGCAGCGAATCGAGGGTCAGGAACGGCTCGCGCCCGGTCAGCTTGCCGCCCAGCTCGGCCAGCCAGGCCAGCGGGAACAGCGGCGTCACCGGCAGTTCGACCGTGGGCGGCCGGCGCCTGACGATCCGCGCGATCTGCCGCAGCATCTCGCCCAGCGCGACGTCCTGCCCGCCTAGGATATAGCGCTCGCCCACCTTGCCCCGCTCGGCGGCGAGCAGGTGGCCCTGCGCGACATCGTCGACGTGGACCAGGTTCAGGCCGGAATCGACGAAGGCCGGCATCTTGCCCATGGCCGCCTCGACGACGATCCGCCCGGTCGGGGTCGGGCGCACGTCGCGCGGGCCGATCGGGGTCGAGGGGTTGACGATCACCGCGGGCAGGCCCTGCTCCGCGACCAGCCGCTCGACCAGTCGCTCGGCGACGACCTTGGAGCGCTTGTAGGCGCCGGTGGCCTGCTCGGGCGTGGCGGCGCGGGTCTCGTCGGCGGGGCCGGCGGGATCGGGCAGCAGGGTCGCGACCGAGCTGGTATAGACCACGCGGCGCACCCCGGCCCGGAGCGCGGCGGCCATCACCGCCTCGGTCATCGCGTGGTTGTTGCGGACGATCTCCTCCGGGTCGCGCGCCCAGAGGCGGTAGTCGGCGGCGACGTGGAACAGCTCGCCCGCGCCCCGCATCGCCGCGGCCACGGCGGCGGGATCGCGCAGGTCGGCCTCGACGATCTCGCCGGGGAAGTCGGCCAGGTTGCCGCGCGGCGAGGAGGCGCGGACCACCCCGCGCACCCGGCGCCCGCTCGCGGCGAGCCGGCGCGCCACGGCCGAGCCGAGAAATCCGGCCACGCCGGTAATCAAGGTGACATCCCCGTCCACGCCTGCCCCCTACCCGTCTTGCGCCGTTTGCGAAACCGTCTCCATCGCCCCGGACTTGATCCGGCGTCCCGCTTTATCTTGCGATCTTGCGAGGCGAAAAGAAGCGGGATCCCGGATCAAGTCCGGGATGACGGACGGAGAGGTTCAGAGTAAATGCCGGCATCGTGGACGGGATCGGGATAGCTCTTGCGGCGCTGGCGGCGATCGGCGTCGCCTACCAGGCGTTCGCCTGGGTCATGCTGGGGCGGTTCTTTCGGCCGCGATCCGTCGCGCCCGCTTCCGCAGCCGTCACCATCCTCAAGCCGCTCCACGGCGACGAGCCGCGGCTGAAGGACAACCTCGCGACCTTCCTCGCGCAGGATCATGCCGGGCCGGTCCAGCTCCTCTGCGGGATCGGCCGGGCCGACGATCCGGCGCGGGCGGCGGTCGAGGCATTGCGGCGCGACCATCCGCGCGCCGACATCGCCCTGGTCTGCGACGAGACGCGGCACGGCTCGAACGGCAAGGTCGGCAACCTCGTCAACATGATCGGCGCGGCGCGGCACGACGTGCTGGTGCTCAGCGACAGCGACATGAGCGTGAGGCCGGACTACCTGGCCGTGCTGCTCGACACCCTCGCCCGGCCGGGGGTCGGTGCGGCGACCTGCTTCTATCGCGGGCGCGGGGACGGCGGCTTCTGGTCGCGCGTCTCGGCGGGGATCATCAGCCACGTCGCCCTGCCCGACATGGTGGTCGGCTATGCGACCGGCCTCGCCCGGCCCTGCATGGGCTCGACCATCGCCCTGACGCGCGGGACGCTGGCCGCCATCGGCGGGTTCGCGCGCTTCGCCGACGTGCTCGCCGACGACCATGCGAT
>CALLNA010000087.1 GCA_938005655.1 uncultured Novosphingobium sp. | reverse complement strand
TGCCGGCGAGCGCCTTGCCCAGGTTCGGATTGGCCTTGAGCGTGGCGGTGTCGACGACCAGCAGGTCGAGGATCTCGCCCGGGATCTGCGCCGAGCTGAAGACCTCCTTCGCCCCCGGCTGCGCCTTCATCACCGAGAGCTGCGGGTTCCAGGCGACCACCGCATTGGCGTCCGGGCTGCCGAAGGCGCCGACGATGTCCGCGTCCGAGGTGTTCACGGTCCTCACGTCGGTCGGCTTCAGCCCCGCCTTCTCCAGCGCCCGCGCCAGCAGGTAGTGGGAGACCGACAGCTCGACCAGATAGACCTGCCGCCCCTTGATCGCGGCCAGGCTGTCCGCGCCCTTGAGCAGGATGCCGTCGTTGCCGTTGGAATAGTCGCCGACGATGATCGCGCTGGTGTCCTTGCCGCCGGCCGCGGGGATGGTCAGGGCGTCCATGTTGGCCACGGTCACGCCGTCGAACTTGCCGGCGGTGTATTGGTTCCCCGATTCCACGTAGTCGTTCACCTGGACCACGTTGATCTTGATGCCGTAGCGGTCGGCCCACTTCTTCGCGATCCCGGCCTGCTGGGCATAGGGCCAGGGCATCCAGCCCGCGTAGATCGACCAGCCGATGCTGAACTCGGTCTTCTGCGCCGATGGCGCATTCGGCGCCCTGGAGCAGGACGCCATCATCAGCGCTCCAGCGATCAGCGCAACCCTGGCCGCCTTGCCGAACAACCCGATCATGATTCGATCCCCTTTCGCAATGCAGCATGCCAGAGTCGCAACTCATGTCCACTGAAAAATATTACCTATATCGATCTATGTAATACCTCACCCAATTACCGGACTGGCCGGAAGCCAGTCCTTCCGGTGAGACCCGATGCAGGGCATCCCCCACACGGGCTGAGGACATCCCACCACGACACCGCTGGATTTTTGCCGATCAGGAAGGGAGAAACCGCCCGAGGCCATCCGATTCGCGATTCGCCGGGACGAATCGGCTGGATGACCTTCGCTCCCGCACCCGAGGGCCGCGCAAGCTCGCCATTGCGACCAGCATCACATCGGGGAAATCGCAGTTTTGTGCGATGCAGCACATATCCGCTTCATACTGAGCAAGTGCAAAATTATTACGCTTGACGAGATAGGTAATATCCATACCGTATCGAGGGTCGCCCCGAGGCGGCGAACGAAGAAGGGAACGACAGCGCCGGCACAGCGCCGGCTTGAAGTGAGGGTTCATGGATCGAAGCTGGCCTGTAGATGCTGCTCTCTCCGGCGCCGTGGCGCCGATCCGGGACGCTGTTCATCTCGCAAGCCGCCGCGATCCGTCATGCAGCGAGATCACCGGCGCGCTTCCACCGCGCCGCGGCAAGCCCGGCGCCGGCAAGCGGCGCCCGGACACAGGGAACAGCGAAGACGATCGGCCGCCAGTCGGCCGGAAAGGCGCCGGCCCGGCCAGAGCGCCAACGGGAGGGATGTCACTACCGACAGGCTGAACAGCACAGGGGTCGAAGTGACTATGAGATTGATTCGCCACACATTGCTTTGCGCCACCATGCTGATGGGCGTTGGAACCACACAGGCGTTCGCGCAGGACGCGACGCCGGAAGGCGCGGCGGCCGGAGATCAGGGCGCGAGCGCCGATGCCGGCGAAATCGTCGTCACCGCGACCCGCCGCGCGACCACGCTCCAGGACGCGCCGATCAACATCAGCGCGCTCAGCGCCGAAGCCCTCACCAAGAACCGGATCGACGACGTCAAGGGACTGGCGGCCTTCACGCCCGGCCTGACCGTGGTCGATACGGGACCGAAATCGACCGGCACCATCATCATGCGCGGCATTTCCTCGGCCGATACGAACGTCACCGGGTCGAACTACGACAATGCGGTCGGGGTCTATCTCGGCGAAGTGCCGCTCTATCTCGACTTCAAGCTGCTCGACATCAGCCGGGTCGAGGTTCTCCAAGGACCCCAGGGCACGCTCTACGGCCTGGGCACGCTGGCCGGCGCGGTGCGCTACATCCCCAACCGCCCGGACACCGACCGCTGGTCGATCGACGCCCACTTGCGCGCCTTCGGGGAGTCCCACAGTGGGCAGCCGGGCGTGAACGGCGACGTGACGGTCAACATCCCGATCGTCAGGGACCACATCGCCTTCCGCTCGACCGTCGGCTACTACGACAACCCGGGCTTCATCGATTACAATTACCTGCTGCAAAACCCCGGCGTGTCGAACCCGCAGCCGGTGCGCGGCGCCACGGCGGCTGACGGTTCGTTCGGAACGCCGGCGGACTATGCCGCCAACTTCTATGCCAAGAAGGACGTGAACTACGAACGGACCTTCACGACCCGCAACCAGCTCCTGCTCGAACTCAATCCCGGCGCCAAGCTGTTCCTGACCTACGCGCACCAGGAAACCAAGACTGAAGGCAGCCAGGCGACCGAGGCAGGCGTGCTGGGAACGGGGCCGTACGAATCCGCGAAGCGCTATCTGGAACCCACCGACCGCAAGTCCGATCTCTTCGCGGCCGAAGTCAACCTCAGCCTCGGCTTCGCCCAGGTGGTCGGCACGGCAGCCTGGACCAAGCAGACGACCACCCAGCAGAACGACAACACCGACCTCCTGCTGGACTTGGACTATGGCTACGAAGCGTTCCCGGCCTTCTCCTCGTACAACCAGTCGGTCAACCAGTACCGGCAGTTCAACGGCGAGCTGCGCCTGGTCCCCAGCCATGGCGGCCCGTTCAGCTGGGTCATCGGCGGCTTCTACAACAATCTGCGCCGCAATCAGAATTATCAGGAATATGTGCCCGGCCTGGCCAACTTCTTCGGCGTCTATCGGCCGGACGACCTCGAATACATCTCGTTCGTCAACACCCAGATCAAGGAAAAGGCCGTTTACGGCGAAGGCACCTTCCACATCACCGACAAGTGGCAGGTGACGGGCGGGATACGCTACTTCAAGTACGACGCCTTCGCCGAAGGCGGCACGGACACGCCGCTGACCACTGGCGGGCAGACGCGCACCCCCTACCCGCTGATCCAGTTCGCGCCGAGCCGCGTCAAGTCGGGGCAGACCAGCGCCGACGGCGTGGTGTGGAAGGCCAACACGTCCTACAAGTTCAGCGACGACCTGATGGCTTATTTCACCTACAGCACGGGCTATCGCACGGGCAACGTCAACCGCGTTGCGCCCTGCCCGTTCGCGCCTCCGCCGGCGGCCCCGCCGCCCGGCCAGAACGTCTGCGCCAACCCCGATGAGCTGGCCTACGGCCCCGACTAGACGCGCAACATGGAGATCGGTATCCGCGCGGCGCTGTTCGACAAGCGCCTGCAAGTCACGGCCTCGGCCTTCCATATCGATTGGACGGGCCTTCAGCTCCCGTCGCAGACCGTCAACGGCGCGGTCGGCATCACGGTCAACGCCAACGATGCCGTCTCGAAAGGCTTCGAATTCACCGCCCGCGCCAGGATCACGCCGAGGCTGACGCTCCAGGGAACCTATTCCTACACCGATGCCCACCTCGTCGAGGATGCCCCCGGCATCGTCGTCACCCAGGGCGTCAAGGAAGATGCCTTCGCCGGCGATCGCCTGCCCGGCTCCTCCAAGCACAAGGCGAGCGCGCAGATCACCTATACGCACCCGCTCAGCAACGGCGCGGAGATCGAGGCGAACTGGGCCACGACCTATACGGGCGACATCTACTCTCGCGTCGGCCTGCGCGGGAACGGCGAGATCATCCCGGGCTACACGACGCACCGGGCGTCCCTGACCTATCACAGCGAGCACTTCGACCTGGGCATCTTCGCCGACAACATCTTCAACAAATATGCCGTGACCGCGATCAGCAACGACCTCAGTTCGTACAACCAGGTCCGTACCGGCGTGGTCGAACGCTACTATTCCATCGGCGTCCTGACGCCCCGGCGCGTCGGGATCGACTTCCGCTTCCACTACTGACGAACCTGCCGGCCTGAGGGGTCCGTCGAAGGGCGGACCCCTCTTTTTTCGAAGAGGACTCCAACAGGATGGCATCGGGCGCGAAATCCGGCCGGCGGAGCGTGACGGCAAAGGCCTGTCTGGCGGCAGGCGCGCTGTGGGCCTCGGCCACGAACGCTCAAGGCACTGCCGCGCCGCATCTCTTCCCCGAGAAGTGGATCGACGGGACCCAGGCCCAGGAGCCGGTAACGCAGGTCCAGGCGCTGGACGGCGATACCTTCGTCATCCGGCAATCGGTCAAGACCAATTTCGAGGCGCCATTCCTCTACCTGCTCTTCGGGCGCGACAAGGCGCTGCTGCTGGATACCGGGGCCGAGGGCGGCGTGATCCGGCCCACGATCGACCGTCTCGTGACGGAATGGCTGGCGGCGCATCGCCGCGCCGACATTCCGCTCATCGTCGCCCACAGCCACGCCCACGGCGACCATATCGCGGGCGACGCCGCCTTTCGCGAACGCCCCGGCACCACGGTCGTCGGCCTCAAGCCGGCGGACGTGGCCGGCTTCTTCGGCATCGGCAAATGGCCCGAGGAGGTCGGCCGGTTCGATCTCGGCGGCCGGACGCTGAGCATCATTCCCACGCCTGGGCATCAGGCCGCCGCGATCATGATCTACGATTCCCGGCTGAAGATCCTGCTGTCCGGCGATACCCTCTATCCCGGCCGGCTCTACGTGCCGGTCAACTTCATGGCGGACGACCGCGCGAGCATCGACCGCCTTGCCGCATTCGCCACCCGGCATCCTATTCGCGCCGCGCTCGGCGCCCATATCGAGATGACGCGCACGCCGGGGCGGGACTACGAACGCGAGGCTCCCATGCATCCCGACGAGCATCCGCTCGAGCTGCCGGCGGCGAGCATCGCCGAACTGCAAGCCGGATTGAAGGCGCCGCTCGACGTGCCCGGCCAGCCGCAGGTCCACGACCATTTCATCATCTATCCCGTGCCCCCGCGCCCCGAGTGACGAAGCCCCCACGCATTTTTCGGGAACGCCGACGGCACGCCGGAAGCTCTCGCGCGTTACCGTCGAACCGAGAACAGCGGGCGCGTCGAGCCATTGAAGCGAAGGACCTCACCATGTCGGATCTCCCCAAGCTGGAGATATCACGCCGCGGCGTCCTGGCCGGCACCGCGGTGACGGCGGTGCTGACGGGGAACCCCGCGCTCGGCGCCCACCCCACCCCCACGCAGGGCGAAGCCGCTCCGCCCATGCCGGTGCGCTTCACGGTGAACGGGCAGGACCAGCGGCTGTCGCTCGATCCGCGCACGACCCTGCTCGACGCGTTGCGCGAGCATCTGCACCTCACCGGCACCAAGAAGGGCTGCGATCACGGCCAATGCGGCGCCTGCACGGTGCTGGCCAACGGGAGGCGGATCAACGCCTGCCTGTCCCTGGCGGTGATGCACGAGGGCGACGAGATCACGACGATCGAGGGCCTCGGCACCCCGGAGAAGCTGCATCCGATCCAGGCGGCCTTCGTGAAGTACGACGGCTATCAGTGCGGCTATTGCACGCCGGGCCAGATCTGCTCGGCCGTGGCCGTGCTCGACGAGATCGCGCGCGGGGTTCCCAGCCATGTCCAGGCGGACCTCATGGCAGCGCCCCGGCCGACCAACCTGGAACTGCGCGAGCGGATGAGCGGGAACATCTGCCGCTGCGGCGCCTATTCCAACATCGCCGAGGCCCTGGCCGAGGTCGTCGGCCCCGCAGCGGCGGGAGCGAAGGCATGAGGGCCTTCACCTACGAACGCGCCAAGGACCCCATCGCGGCCGCGCGCGCCGTCGCGGAACGGCCAGGCGCGAAGTTCATCGCCGGGGGCACCAACCTGCTCGACCTGATGAAGATCGAGGTCGAGACGCCCACGCATCTCGTCGATGTGCAGGACCTGGGCTTCGACCGGATCGAGCCGACGCCGGAGGGCGGCCTGCGGATCGGCGCCCTCGTCACCAATACCGATCTTGCCGCCGATGCGCGCATCCGGCGTGACTATGCCGTGCTCTCCCGCGCGATTCTGGCGGGCGCCTCGGGCCAGCTACGCACCAAGGCCCCGACCGCCGGCAACCTGCTCCAGCGCACGCGCTGCCCCTATTTCTACGACACCAACATGCCCTGCAACAAACGCCAGCCCGGCTCCGGCTGCGCGGCCATCGGCGGCTATTCGCGCCCGCTCGGTGTGATCGGCGTCTCCAAGGCCTGCATCGCTACCTTCCCCGGGGACATGGCGGTCGCCCTGCGCGTGCTCGACGCCGTGGTCGAGACCGTGGACGCGGCGGGGCACAGGCGCGCCATCCCTATCGCCGGATTCCATCGCCTGTGGGGCGACACGCCCCAACAGGATACCGTGCTGTGCCCCGGCGAACTCGTCACCGCCGTCACCCTGCCGCGCCCGCTCGGCGGCAGCCACTTCTACGAGAAGGTGCGCGACCGGGCATCCTTCGCCTTCGCGCTCGTCTCGGTCGCGGCGGTGATCCAGCCCGACGGCACCGGCCGCGCAGCCTTCGGCGGCGTCGCGCCCCGGCCCTGGCGGGTCGAGGCGGCCGATCTCCTCCTACCGCAGGGCGCGGCCACCGTGACCGCGCGCGCCTTCCAGGGTGCGACCCCGACGCGGGACAACGCCTTCAAGCTGCCGCTCGCCACCCGCGCCCTCGCCGCGGTGATGGCGCAGGCCGCTTCCCGGACGAAGGCTTGAGCCCGTGCAGTTCGAAACCCCCGCCGGCTCCAACCCGATCGACCGGATGCAGGTGGTCGGTCGCGCGCAGGATCGCATCGACGGACCGCTGAAGGTCACGGGCCGGGCGCCCTATGCCTACGAGCACCCGGAAATCGCGAACCCGGCCTACGGCCACATCGTCGGCGCAGGGATCGCCAAGGGCACGATCCGCTGGATCGACGTCTCCCAGGCCAAGGCGGCGCCTGGCGTGATCGCGGTCGTCACCGCCCGCGATGCCGGCCAGCTCGGCAAGGGCAACCGCAACACCGCCAAGCTGCTCGGCGGGCCCGAGATCGACCACTACCACCAGGCCATCGCGATCGTCGTGGCCGAAACCTTCGAGCAGGCCCGCGCCGCGGCCGCGCTGGTCCGCGTCGACTACGATCGCGCCAAGGGCCGGTTCGACCTGGCCGAGGCGCTGAAGACCGCGCCTATCGCCGATGGCAGCGGCAAGCCCCTCGCGGCCAACCGGGTCGGCGCGTTCGAGGCGGCCTTCGCCGCCGCCCCAGTCACGCTCGACGCCGAATATACCACGCCCGACCACACCCACGCGATGATGGAGCCCTTCGCCTCGATCGCCGCGTGGAACGGCGACGAGCTGACCCTCTGGACCTCCAACCAGATGATCGACTGGGGCCGCTCCGACCTCGCCCGAACGCTGAACATGCCCAAGGACAAGATCCGCTTCCTCTCGCCCTATGTCGGCGGCGGATTCGGCGGGAAGCTGTTCCTGCGCGCGGACGCGGTCATGGCCGCGCTCGGCGCGAGGGCGGCGGGACGGCCGGTCAAGGTCGCCATGCCCCGCCCGCTGATGGCGAACAACACCACCCATCGCCCGGCGACGCGCCAGCGCATCCGGATCGGCGCGAGCCGCGACGGCACGATCACCGCCATCGCCCACGAAAGCGGCTCGGGCGACCAGCCCGGCGGCGGGCCGGAGGCGGCGGTCAACCAGACCAGGCTGCTCTACGCGGGCGCCAACCGGCTGACCGCCATGCGCCTCGCCGTGCTCGACCTGCCCGAAGGCAACGCCATGCGCGCGCCGGGCGAGGCACCGGGCATGAT
>CALLNA010000086.1 GCA_938005655.1 uncultured Novosphingobium sp. | reverse complement strand
CGCGCCTGCGCGCCGCGGTCAACGCGGCCAAGGCGCAGTCGATGCCCAAGGACAATATCCAGCGCGCGATCGACAAGGCGAGCAAGGGCGACGGCGAGAACTACGAGGAAGTGCGCTACGAGGGCTACGGCCCGGGCGGCGTCGCGCTGATCGTCGAGGCGCTGACCGACAACCGCAACCGCACCGCCACCAACGTCCGCACCGCCTTCGCCAAGAACGGCGGCAACCTGGGCGCGAGCGGCGCGGTCAGCCACGGCTTCGAGCGGCTTGGCCTGATCGAGTATTCGGCCAAGGCCGGCGACGAAGACAAGGTCCTCGAAGCCGCGATCGAGGCCGGCGCCGACGACGTCGAGAGCGACGAGGACGGCCACCAGATCTGGACCAGCGTCGACGTGCTCCACCCCGTCGCGCGCGAGCTGGAGAAGGTTCTGGGCGAGGCCGAGGCGGTCAAGCTCGCCTGGAAGCCCAGCCTCAAGGCCGAGGTCGGCGAGGGCGACGCCGCGACCCTGCTTAAGTTGATCGACGTGCTCGACGACGACGACGACGTCCAGGCCGTCTGGGGCAACTACGACATCTCCGACGAGGTGATGGAGAAGCTGGGTTGACGATACTCCCCTCCCTTAACCGGGAGGGAGAGCCATGATCATCATCGGCCTCGACCCGGGCCTCGCCTGCACCGGCTGGGGCGTGATCGCCAAGTCCGGCAACCGGCTCAGCCACGTCGCCAACGGCCAGGTCCGGACCGATTCCGCCGCCCCGCTGGCCGAGCGGCTGGTCACGCTCGACCGCGAACTGGGCGACGTGATCCTCCATTACCGCCCCGATGCCGGCGCGGTCGAGGAGGTCTTCGTCAACGCCAACCCGCAGTCGACGCTCAAGCTCGGCCAGGCGCGGGGCGTTTGCCTGCTCGCTCTGGCCCGTGCCGGGCTGCCGGTCAGCGAATATGCGACGCGGTTCGTCAAGAAGGCGCTGGTCGGCACCGGCGGCGCGGAGAAGGCGCAGGTCCAGGCCATGCTCAGGGTCCTGCTGCCCGGCGTGAAGCTGGCCGGGGCCGACGCCGCCGACGCCCTCGCCGTGGCGATCGCCCACGCGCACGGGGCGCGCTGAGCTACATTCCTGCGCGCAGCATCACGGCTTGCAGCTCGGCGTCCTTGCCGGCCGCCGGATCGCAGCGGCCGGGGCGGATTAGCAGGCAGGCCTTCTCGTCGGGCCGCTCGTGGCAGGTGACGACCCGGTACTCGGGATCGAACGGCAGGTCGCCGTCGGCGATCGTCGCATTGGCCGCGGCGACGATTTCGGGCGGCAGCGAGGACAGGCCGTCGGCCAGTTCCTGCGGGATGACGTAGATCGGGATGTCGCGGCGCAGGAGCGCGTCGACCAGGTAGCCGGTCTTGTCCTCCGAGACCGAGATCCCGCAGACTTCCGGATGGGCGGCGCTGTCGAAGGCGGCCATCGCATAGGCTCCGCCCTTGAGCTTGAGCCGCTTGTCGACGGTCTCGCCGAGCACGGTCCGCGACAGGCCGAACCAGCCCGCGCAGAGCGCCAGCAGGACGATCCAGCTCGTCGCCCGCGCCGGCCAGCGCCGTGCGATCAGCCATTCGAGCAGGTTCAGCGAGCCGATCGCGCCCAGCACCAGGATCAGGAACACCGACAGCCAGATGAAGCGGTATTCCTTGTGGCCGATCGCCATATGGACCGCGAGGTTGACCGCCACCGCCAGCATCAGCGGCCAGTAGCGCCGCCCGGCGAGCAGCGCCGCGCCGACGATTGCCGGGGTCGCCAGGCCGAGGGCCAGCCAGATCATCCGCGGGTAGTAGAGCGGCCCTTCCTCGCCGAACTCGGCGGCGCGGCCCTGGCCGATGTTCATGTGGACGTTGTTGAAGACCCAGGCCAGGGGGACCTGCCCGTTGGCGAGGTCGCTGACCGCGCCGAGCGCCAGGGCGGCAAGGCCGCCGATCGCCAGATCGCGCCAGGTCCGCCAGTTGCGCCGTGCCGAGGCCAGGACCAACACCTCGACGAAGGGCGCATATTGCAGCCGCAGCAGGGCGCCGAGCACCAGGAGGAAACCGGCGAGCCACAGGTGCTGCCGCTTGGGCTGCTCGATCAGCAGCAGCGCCGCGCCGCAGGCGATGACCGCGGTCGCGACGCTCTCGGACAGCAGCAGGACCGAGAACCGCACGCTGTCGAACCACACCGCGGCGACGAACAGCGCGACCAGCGCGTGCCGGCGCGAGCGCGCCGCGCCGATTCCCCAGGCCCCGGCGAGGGCGAGCAGGCACAGGGCCGCGAAGCTCAGCCGGGCGAGGTGGATCGGCAGCATCCCGGCGGGCGCGATCCAGTCGCCGATCCGGATCGGCAGCGAAAGGAACTGGGGAATCAAGGCGTTGCGGATGCCGTAGCGGCTCTCCCACGGTACCAGGCCATAACCGGTGACGAGCCGGTTGGCCTGCTCCAGGTATTGGTAGAACTCGTCGGGATGATGCTGGTCCCACGGGCTGTAGGCGAGCAGCCGCAGCACCACGGCGAGGGCCGCGACGCCCACGATCGCACCGGCATGGGCCCAGCCGCGGCCGGGTCTTCCAAGGTTCATCGGCCTTCCCCGCTTGCGACCCGCGGTTCTCGCGTATTCTTACGGCGATTTCCCGCTAACGGACATCGCTTTCTCTTACCTGAACGGAGGAAAGTCGCAGATGCCCTCTGGCGCGCGGGCGGCGCGCATGGCATGGAACAAAGCATGATCGCCAAGCTCACCGGCACGCTCGACGACTTCGGCCCCGATTGGGCGGTGATCGACGTCGCGGGCGTCGGCTACCTGGTCCATTGCTCGGCCAAGACGCTTGGCGCGCTCGGCGCGCGGGGGGAGGCGGCGACGGTCTTCACCGATCTCCAGGTCAGCGAGAACGACCTGCGGCTGATCGGCTTCGCCAGCGCGGGCGAGCGCGAGTGGTTCCGCCTGCTGACCGGCGTCCAGGGCGTCGGCAGCAAGATGGCCCTGGCCGTGCTCTCGGCCCTCGCGGTAGAAGACCTCCAGCGCGCCTGCGCGGGCGGCGACGCGGCCTCCGTGGCGCGGGCCCAGGGCGTCGGCCCGAAGCTCGCCGCGCGGATCGTCAACGAGCTGAAGGAGAAGGCGGGCGGCCTGCCCGCCGCCGCCCCTGCGGGCACGGCCCCGGCAGCCCCCGGCTCGGCCAGCGCGGACGCGGTCTCGGCCTTGCAGAATTTGGGTTTCAAGCCCCAGGTCGCCACCGCCGCGGTCGCCCATGCGGCCAATGAGCTGGGCGACGGGGCAGGGCTGAACGACCTCGTCCGCGTGGCGCTGCGGAGGGCGGCGGGGTGATCAAGTGGCTCAGAAAGTTCGTGCACGGAACACGTTATGGGACGGCCGAGGCTGGAGACGACTCACTCAATCAGGCAGTCCTGATCCGCATTTTCGCTGAGAGTTTACCGGATGATGATAGCGCCATCGATGATTTGGCAATGCTAGAGGATGAGCTTCAGCAGCTGTTGGGTTATGAATGCGAAGTCGACGGGCATGATATTGGAGGGGATGACGCCACGGTATACGTTTATGGCCAATGTGCGAATTCGATATTCGAGGTCATTAAGCCGTGCCTCGCTTCCAATGCCTTGACGAAGCGTGCTCAAGTAGTTCTCCGGTTCGGCCCGCCGGGAAGTGATCAGAAGCTCGTGCAGCTCCCAGATGACCGATAACCCCCTCCTCACCCCCACCCGCCAGGCCGAGGACGCCGATGCGGCGCTGCGGCCCAAGACGCTGGCGGAGTTCGTCGGGCAGGCGGCGGCCAAGGACAACCTGCGGGTGTTCATCGAATCGGCCCGGTCGCGGCGCGAGGCGATGGATCACGTGCTGTTCTTCGGCCCGCCGGGGCTCGGCAAGACGACGTTGGCGCAGATCGTCGCGCGCGAGCTGGGGGTGGGCTTCCGCGCCACCTCGGGCCCGGTCATCGCCAAGTCGGGCGACCTTGCCGCGCTGCTCACCAACCTCGACGAGGGCTCGGTCCTGTTCATCGACGAGATCCACCGGCTGAACCCGGTGGTCGAGGAGGTGCTCTACCCGGCGATGGAGGACCGCGAGCTCGACCTGATCATCGGCGAAGGCCCCTCGGCGCGCTCGGTGCGGGTCCCGCTGCCGCCCTTCACCCTGATCGGGGCGACGACCCGGCAGGGCCTGCTGACCACTCCGCTGCGCGACCGCTTCGGCATTCCGGTGCGGCTGAATTTCTATACGGTTCAAGAGCTTGAGCATGTCGTCACGCGCGGCGCCACCCTGCTCGGCATGGCCATCGACCCGGCCGGCGCGCGCGAGATCGCGCGGCGTGCGCGGGGCACGCCGCGCGTCGCCGGACGGCTGATGCGGCGGGTCCGCGACTTCGCCCACGTCGGCGGCTGGGACACGGTCACGCGCGAGCTGGCCGATGAATCGCTGACCCGGCTGGAGGTCGATTCGCTCGGCCTCGACGCGCAGGACCGGCGCTATCTCCACATGATCGCCGACATCTACAAGGGCGGCCCGGTCGGCGTCGAGACCCTCGCTGCGGGCCTGTCCGAGCCGCGCGACACGATCGAGGAGGTGATCGAGCCCTACCTGATCCAGCTCGGCCTCGTCGCCCGCACCGCGCGCGGGCGCTGCCTCAACGACCGGGGATGGCGGCACCTCGGCCTCGCGCCGCCGACCGGCAGCCAGACCGGCCTGTTCGACGGCGACCCCCGTGGCGCCGATCCGCGCGATGCCGGCCCCCTTGATGAAGGCGAAGGGTAAACGATCCGGTAGGAACCGGGCGCGGTTCGGTTCCATTACGGGACAGATGCTCGCGACCCCGTCAAAATTAGCGAAAAATCAGCATTTCGGCGGCTCTAATCACGGTTAACGGGATTGTGGGGGCACGAACCTTCTGCGTTTCTCGGGGGACAAAGCCGCGTGGTCCGGGCTCGTTCGGTCCAGGCGGCGAGGGGAAACAAAGAAGGCAAAGCCTATGTCGGTTCGGATGGCCCTTGCGAAATTGTCCGCCCTTGCGGTGGGCGGTGCGCTCGTCGGTGGCGGCGCGGTGCACGTCGCCGAAGCCCCGTCGACCTCGCGGCCGCAATACGTCAAGCACGCCAAGGTGGCGAAGGCGCAGCCCAAGGCGCGCCGGCACCTCGCGCGCCGGGCCACGCCCGCGCCGCGCCCGGTCAAGCGCATCCGCCCCGGGATCACCAAGCCCGCCTGCTGCCAGCAGGAGCTGGCCTA
>CALLNA010000085.1 GCA_938005655.1 uncultured Novosphingobium sp. | reverse complement strand
ACTTTCGATCTCCTGCTGTCCGACATCGTGATGCCCGAGATGGACGGAATCGAGCTGGCCCAGCGCTGCGCGCAGATCAGCCCGGCGACGAAGGTGATGTTCATCACCGGCTTCGCCGCGGTGACGCTCAAGGCCAGCCGCGAGACGCGGGCGAACATCCTGTCCAAGCCCTTCCACCTCAAGGACCTGGTGCTGGAAGTGGAACGGATCTTCGACGATCAGGCTTCCGCGAGGCTTTGAAGCGAAGAGGGCCCACCACCTTCCCCTTGCAAGCCGCGCGGGCCGCCGCTAAATGGCCCGCCTGCCGGCCGTGCCGGCAGCTTCGATGGTGCGGGCGTATAGCTCAGTGGTAGAGCACTATGTTGACATCGTAGGGGTCGCAAGTTCAATCCTTGCTACGCCCACCATTCGCTAAGGACCCCGCGGAAACGCGGGGTTTTTTGCGTTCAGGGCCTTGTCGCGCCTGAGGGGAGGCGCCCTACCGCCCCTTCCACTCCGGCTTGCGCTTCTGGGCGAAGGCGGTCGCGCCTTCGCGAGCGTCTTCGGAGGAGAAGACGTGGGCGACGTATTCGGACTGGCGGGCCATCAGCTCGTCCTCGGCCCAGAGCCAGGAATTGCGGACCACGGCCTTCGACGCCGCGACCGCCAGGGGGCCGTTGGCGGCGATCGTCTCGGCCAGCTCGCGCGCGCCTTCCAGGGCCGGGCCGTCGACCACGCGGTTGACCAGGCCCAGCTCGAAGGCGCGTTGGGCGGGCAGGGGATCGCCGGTCAGGGCCAGTTCCATGGCGAGGGGGCGGGGAAGCGGGCGGGGGAGCGGGACCCCGCCGCCGCCCGCCGCGACCAGTCCGCGCTTGACCTCGGGCACGCCGAACTTCGCGTTCACGTTGGCGACGATCATGTCGCAGGAGAGCGCCAGCTCCATGCCGCCGGCCAGCGCGAAGCCGTCGACCGCGGCGATGATCGGCTTGTTCGGGGTCCACGCGGTCAGGCCGCCGAAGCCGCGGTCTCCTGCCACCGGCAGCTCGCCGGCGAGGAAGCCCTTGAGGTCCATCCCCGAGCAGAAGGTGCCGCCCGCGCCGGTCAGGATCGCGCAGCGCAGCTCCAATTCGGCGTCGAGCCGGTCCATCGCCGCCGCGATCGCCTCCGAGGCGGCCTTGGTCATCGCGTTGCGCGCCTCGGGCCGGTTGATCGTGACCACCAGCACGCCGTCCTCGGCGCTGACCAGAACCTCATCACTCATTCTTCGTCCTCCCGAATTTCTGGCCCAATCTCCGGCCGAATCGCCGCTGTCGCCTATTCCGCCGGCTTGACGAAGCTGTCGATCACCCGCTTCGGCCCGGCGCTCTCGAAGTCGATCTCCAGCTTGTTGCCTTCCTGCGCCGTGACCGTGCCGTAGCCGAACTTGTCGTGGAACACCCGCGCGCCGATCGCGATGTCGGTGCGCGGCTTGGCGGCGAAGCTCGCCGCGCTGCGCGTGGGCTCGGCCAGGCGGCGCGGGGCGGAATCATAGGTCTGCGCGGCAGCGCGCTGCCAGCCGGGGCCGCGGGTGACGCCGCGCGCGGGCTGGGCGCGGGCGACCTCGGCGAAGGGATCGGCATGCTCCGACCACTGTGCCCGCCACAGTGAGGCCCCGCCGCTCAGCGTGGTCTCGGCCGCGACGTGCGCCTCGGGCAGCTCGGCGATGAAGCGCGAGGGGATCGAGCTGGTCCACTGGCCGTAGATTCGCCGGTTCGCCGCGTGGAGGATCGTGCAGCGCCGCCGGGCGCGGGTAATCGCGACATAGGCGAGCCGGCGCTCCTCCTCCAGGGCGGCGAGCCCGCCTTCGTCGAGCGCGCGCTGCGAGGGGAACACGCCTTCCTCCCAGCCGGGTAGGAAGACGTTGTCGAACTCCAGCCCCTTGGCGGCATGGATGGTCATGATCGTGACCTTCTCGGCATCGTCGGCCGCGTCGTTGTCCATGACCAGGCTGACATGCTCGAGAAAGTCGCCGAGCGTCTCGTAGTCCTCGATCGCGCGGGCCAGCTCGGCGAGGTTGTCGAGCCGGCCCGACGCCTCGGCGCTGCGCTCGGCCTGGAGGGCGGCGGTATAGCCGCTCTCGTCGAGGACCGTGCGGGCCAGCTCCGCGGGCGCGAGGGTGGCGGCCAGCTCGCGCCAGCGGGCGAAGTCGCGCATCAGTGAGATCACGGTGTTGCGCGCGCGGGCCGGCAGCTCGTCGGAATCGGCGATGTCGATCGCCGCGGCGGCGAGGGGCAGGCCCCGCGCACGGGCATGACGGTGCAGCTTCTCCAGCGTCTTGTCGCCCAGGCCGCGCTTGGGCGTGTTGTAGATCCGTTCGAAGGCGAGGTCGTCGGCCGGCTGGGCGATCAGCCGCAGGTAGGCGAGGGCGTCCCTGATCTCGGCGCGCTCGTAGAAGCGATAGCCGCCGATGATCTTGTAGTTGAGGCCGATGGTGATGAACCGTTCCTCGAACTCGCGGGTCTGGAACTGGGCGCGGACCAGGATCGCGACGCGGCTGAGGGCCGCGCCCTCGCGCTCCAGCCGCTCGATCTCGTCGCCGATCCGGCGGGCTTCCTCGGGGCCATCCCAGACGCCGATGACGCGGACCTTGTCGCCGCCGTTGGCCTCGGTCCACAGCGTCTTGCCGAGGCGCTGGCTGTTGGCGTTGATCAGGCCCGAGGCGGCGGCGAGGATGTCGGGCGTGGAGCGGTAGTTCTGCTCCAGTCGGATCACCTTGGCGCCGGGGAAATCCTTCTCGAAGCGTAGGATGTTGGCCACTTCCGCGCCGCGCCAGGAATAGATCGACTGGTCGTCGTCGCCGACCACGCAGATGTTCTTGCGCTCCTGCGCGATCAGCCGCAGCCAGAGGTACTGGACCTGGTTGGTGTCCTGGTACTCGTCCACCATCACGTACTTGAAGCGCTGCTGGTACTGCGCGAGCACGTCATGATGCCGGCGGAAGATGTTGAGCATGTGCAGCGTCAGGTCGCCGAAGTCGCAGGCGTTGAGCGCCTTCAGCCGGTCCTGGTAGAGCCGGTAGAACTGCTGCCCTCGGCCGTTGGCGTAGGTCTCGTTCTCGGCCGCGTCGAGCTCGTCGGGGTTGAGGCCCTTGTTCTTCCAGCGGTCGATCAGCCCGGCGAGCTGGCGGGCGGGCCAGCGCTTCTCGTCGAGGTCGTTGGCCTGGATGAGCTGCTTGAGCAGGCGGAGCTGGTCGTCGGTATCGATGATCGTGTAGTTCGATTGCAGGCCCGCCAGTTCGGCATGGCGGCGCAGCATCCGCGCCGAGATCGAGTGGAAGGTGCCGAGCCAGGGCATCCCCTCCACGGCCGGGCCGATGAGCTGGCCGACGCGTTCGCGCATCTCGCGCGCGGCCTTGTTGGTGAAGGTTACGCAGAGGATCTCGCTTGGCCAGGCGCGTCGCGACCGGACGAGATGGGCGAGGCGCGCGGTGAGCGCCGCGGTCTTGCCCGTCCCCGCGCCGGCCAGCATCAGCACCGGTCCCTCGGTGGTCAGCACGGCCTCGCGCTGCGGCGGATTCAGGCCGTCGAGCCAGGCGTCCTCGGACGGGGAGAGGGACTCGGCGGAAGGAGGATGGGGCGCGTTCACCCGTGAACAACTAGGGAACGCGTCTCTCCGGTGCAACCCGCGGCAAGGAACCGATGGCGCGAAGCGGCGTAATTCCGGACGGACGGCTTCGATTACGCGGAGAGTTCCGATGAGAATGTTCCTTGCAGCAGCCAGCACCATCGCAGCCAGCACCGCGGCGCTTGCGCTCGGTTCCTCGCTCGCCCTGGCCCAGCCGGCCGACGCGCCCGCCCAACCGCCGGTGGTCGAGACCCAGGCCAACCCGCCGGGCGAGGGCGTGCCGACCGCGACCCCGCCCAATCCAGCCACGGCCGCCGACCCGGTCGCCCCGGCCGAGCCTGCCGACCCCGATTACCACGCCGGCCCCTACAAGGGCGCGCTGACGGCGCCGCCGGCCGAGGCCCTGAACAAGACCTATCCGGTGTGCAGCAGGACGGTGCAGGATAACTGCCAGAACCGCGGCGAGGGCGGCGCGCCCGGCAAGTCGCGGGCCTTGCCCTACTATCGCCCGAAGGGCTGAGTTTCGACAGGAATGGGGATGGGTCCGGTACGCCGGGCTCATCCCCATCCGCTGCCGCTCCCCTTTTCGTTTGACAGCGGGCGCATCGCGGGCGAGCCACGCCGCCCATGCAGCCGAACCCCAATCCCCTCAAGGCCAATGCCCGCATCCTGACCGCCGCGCTCGTTGGCACGGCGGTCGAGTTCTATGACTTCTACATCTACGCGACGGCCGCCGCCCTCGTGTTCGGGCCGCTGTTCTTCCCGGCCGAATCCGCCGCAGCGCAGACCCTGTTCGCCTTCATGAGCTTCGGGCTCGCCTTCGTCGCCCGCCCGGTCGGGGCGGTCGCCTTCGGGCACTTCGGCGACCGGATCGGGCGCAAGTCGACCCTGGTCGCCTCGCTGCTGCTGATGGGCACCTCGACCCTGCTGATCGGCTTCTTGCCGACCTACGCCATGGTCGGCTGGGTCGCCCCGCTGCTGCTCTGCGTCCTGCGTTTCGGACAGGGCTTCGGCCTCGGCGTGGAGTGGGGCGGGGCGGCGCTGCTCGCGGTGGAGAACGCACCGAAGGGCTGGGAGGCGCGCTTCGGCGCCGCGCCGCAGCTTGGGGCGCCGGTGGGCTTCCTCGCCGCGAACGGCCTGTTCCTGCTCCTCGGGCTCTACCTTTCGGACGCGGACTTCAAGGCCTGGGGCTGGCGCATCCCCTTCGTCGCCAGCTCGGTGCTGGTGGGTCTCGGCCTGTGGATACGGCTCAAGATCGGCGAGACGCCCGCCTTCCGCGAGGCGCTGGAAAAGGCCCCGCCGCCCAGCGTCCCGCTGGCGACCGTCCTCTCGCGCCATCTCGGCGCGGTGCTGGCCGGGACCGGCGGGGTGATCGCCTGCTTCGCGATCTTCTACCTCGCTACGGCCTATGCCCTGGCGCAGGGCACCGGACCGCTCGGCTATGCGCGCGAGACCTTCCTGTCGGTCCAGCTCGCCGCCAACTGCTTCCTCGCCTTCGGGATCGTCTCGGCGGCGCTCCACGCGGATCGCCGGAGCCCGCGCCACGCGCTGCTGCTCGGGGCCGTGGCGACCGTCGCGCTCGGCCTGGCCTTCGGTCCCGGCCTCGGCTCGGGATCGCTCTGGCTGGTCTTCCTCACCCTGGCGGCGGCGCTGTTCGTCATGGGCTATACCTATGGCCCGCTCGGCTCGTGGCTGCCGACGCTGTTTCCCGTGACCGTGCGCTACAGCGGCATCTCGGTGGCGTTCAACACCGGCGGCATCCTCGGCGGGGCGGTGACGCCGATCCTGGCGCAGATGCTCGCCGCCGAAGGGCTGGGCGCGCGCGCCGGGCTACTGCTCTCGGCGGCCGGCGCGGTCTCGCTGCTCGGGATTATCCTGGCGCGCCCGTCAAGCGCAGCAGGGTAAGCCGGGCCTTGCCGACGCGGCGCTCGGCCACGGGTTCCAGCGCCTTGACCTTCGGCTCCTCATCGGCGGCGGTCTCCAGGCTGACCCAGGTCGCCTCGCCGATCCAGCCGTGCCGCGCCAGCCGATCGAGCGCCACCGCGCCTGCCCCGGTGCCGTAGGGCGGATCGAGCAGGATCAGGTCGAGCGGCTGCTTCGCCGGCCCCAGCGCAAGGACCGAGCCGGCCCGGACATCGCAGCGCGGCTGGGCGCGCAGGTTGGCGATGTTCTGCCGCAGTGCGCGGATCGCCGGCGCGTCCTGCTCGACGAACATGCAGGTGGCGGCCCCGCGTGACAGGGCCTCCAACCCGAGCGCGCCCGAGCCGGCGAAGAGGTCGGCGACCTCCAGTCCCTCGAACGAGCCGAGGCGGCTGACCAGCATCGAGAACAGCGTCTCGCGGGTGCGGTCCGCCGTAGGGCGCGTGGTGTCGCCCTGCGGCGCGACGAGGTTGCGGCCGCGCCACTCGCCCGCGACGATCCTCATTTGCGGGGACCGGGCTTGCGGGGGGGCTGCGATCCTCTTCTGCCGGGAGTGGGGGATGGACCCCGCGCGGGACGCGGGTGAGCGCGGGTCGGGCGAGAGGTTTCGCGTGGAGCGCCTCCGCCGCCGGCCGCTTCACGGCTGCCGCTTCCCCCAGGGGAGGGGGATTTGAGGCCCTTGCGGAACTTCTCCACGTCCACCTGCCGGATCTCGATCGCCGCGCCGCGCGGCAGGTCGAGCAGTTCGAAGGGGCCGTAGGCGATGCGGATCAGGCGGCTGACCTCCAGCCCGAAGTGCTCCAGCACCCGGCGAACCTCGCGGTTCTTGCCCTCGGTGATGGTCATCTCGACCCACTGGTTGCGCCCGGTGCGCCGTTCCATGTTGGCGTCGATCCGGCCGTAGCGGACGCCGTCGATGGTAATCCCCTCGATCAGCTCCTCGAGCTGGGCCTGGCTGATCTCGCCGAAGGTTCGTGCGCGGTAGGTGCGCGGGATGCCGGATGACGGCAGCTCCATCGCCCGCTTCAGCTCGCCGTCGTTGGTGAGCAGCAGCAGCCCCTCGGTGTTGAAGTCGAGCCGGCCGACCGGCATCAGCCGCGGCGCGCCCTGGGGCAGGGCATTGCGCAGGGCGGTGTAGATCGTCGGCCGCCCGCGCGGATCGCGCTCGGCGGTGATCAGGCCGGCGGGCTTGTGAAAGGCGAACAGCCGCGCCGGCTCCGGCGCCTTGACCGGCTTGCCGTCGACCGTGACGCCCTTGAGGTTCGGCAGGACCGTGGCCGGCGTGGTCAGGACCGCGTCGTTCAGCTTGACCCGCCCCTCGGCGATCATCCGCTCGACCTCGCGGCGCGAAGCCACTCCGGCGCGGGCAAGCAGCTTGGCGATGCGCTCGCCAGCGCGGTCGGAGGAAGGGGGCTGGACCATGCTGCGGCCTTAGCGGGGCGGGTGCGGAGCGTCAAAGCGGCGGATCGCCTCGTCTCACTTCCCCACCACTTCCTGCCGCACCCCGCTGGCCACGCGCGCAAAACGCGCTAGGTAACGCCAGGACGTGAGGGGAGTAACCATGACCGAAGCGGCGACCGAGCAGCACCGCAGCCTCTGGGGCTCGGTCAAGCCCTACCTCGAGAAGGAATCGCTCGCCGCCTTCTTCCTCGGCATGTCCTCGGGCTTTCCCTATGCGATGATCGGCGCGACGCTGACCACGCGGCTGGCGCAGGGCGGGATCGACAAGAAGACCGTCACCGCCTTCACCCTCGCCTTCCTGGTCTACAACCTCAAGGTCTTCTGGGCCTGGGTCGTCGACGGCGTCCATCTGCCCGTGCTCGGCCGCCTGGGCCAGCGGGTGTCGTGGATGCTGGTCGCGGGTTGCCTGGTGATCGCGGCGGTGATCAACCTGGCCCTGGTCGATCCGGCGGCGGACATCGGCGCGACCGTGGTCGCGGCGGTGCTGGTCGGCATCGCCGGGGCGACCTTCGACATCGTGATCGACGCCTACCGGATCGAGACGCTCAAGCCCTATCAGCTCGGCACCGGCTCGGGCATGTCGCAATACGGCTGGCGGATCGGCTCGGCGGGGGCGGGCGCCCTGGCGCTGGTCGTCGCGGCGCGGATGGGCTGGAGCGCGGCCTATGTCGCCTGCGCCGCCTTCGCCCTGCCGGCGATGCTGACCGCATTGCTCCTCGGCGAGCCGGCGCGGCACCGCGAACCCTCGGCGCGCAAGGGGCTGGCCGAGGTGTGGGATTCGGTCGCCGGTCCCTTCGTCGAGTTCTTCAAGCGCCACGGCGCGCTGCTCGTGCTGCTGTTCATCCTCGTCCACAAGATCGGCGACACCCTGGCCAACCTGACCTTCCGCCTGCTGTTCGACGACCTCGGCTTCTCCAATGACGAGATCGCGCTCTACGACGTCGGCGTCGGCTTCTGGGCCTATATGATCGGCATCTTCATCGGCGGCGTGGCCTATGCGAAGCTGGGCCTCAAGCGCTCGGTACTGATCGCGCTGGTGCTGATGGGCGTCTCCAACCTGAGCTTCGCGGCGCTGGCGGCGGCCGGGCATTCCAACCTCGGCATGGCGGGCGCGATCGGCTTCGAGAACATCGCCTCGGGCTATGGCGGGGTCGTGGTCGTCGCCTATTTCTCGGCGCTGTGCGACCTGCGCTTCACCGCGGCGCAATATGCCCTGATCTCGGCCGGAGCGAGCGTGGTCGGCCGGTTCCTGACCGGCACGACCGCCGGGGCCATGATCGAGGCGATGGGCTATGTGAACTTCTACCTGCTCACCACTGTCCTCGCCGTGCCGGGGATCGTGCTGTTCTGGTGGATGAGCCGCAGCGGCCTGATCGACAGCTCGATGGGCACGGCCGGAGAGGTCAGTCCGGAACCTGGCGATTGAGCCTGAGCACCGCGCCCGCGAGATAGAGCGAGCCGGCGATCAGCACGTCGCCCTCGGGCGGCAGGGCGCGCAGGGCCTGCTCGACATCGGCGAAGCTGCGCAGGGGCAGGTCGCTGTGCGCGGCGAAGGCCTCGGGCGGGTGCGGATCGTGGCCGGGGACGGGGACGACCGAGAGGCTCGCCAGCTTGCCGCGCAGCGGCGCGAGGATCGCGCCGGGGTTCTTGTTGGCGAGCATCCCGAGGATCAGGTGGATCGGCCGGGAATGTCCGAAGAACCGGGCGATGGCTGCGCCCGCATCCGGGTTGTGGCCGCCGTCGAGCCAGACCCGCCGCCCGGGAGCGAGCGCGGTCAGCGGACCTTCGCCCAGCAGTTGCATCCGCGCCGGCCAGCGCGCGGCGAGGATGCCCTCGCGCATCGCCTCGGCCAAGACGGTAAGTCGATCCTGATGGCGGATCATCGCCACGGCCAGCGCCGCGTTGTCGGCCTGGTGCGCGCCGCCGAGCCGGGGCAGCGGCAGGCGTAGCGTCCCGGCTGCGTCGGAATAGGCGATCTCGTCCCCTATTTCGGCGCGCCAATCGCGCCCGCGCATGTGGAGCGGAGCGTCGGCCTTGGCGGCGGCCGCGACGATCGCTTGGGCGGCCTGCGGCGGATAGGCTTGCGTAACCAGCGGCACGTCGGCCTTGGCGATGCCCGCCTTCTCGAAGGCGATGCGGGCGAGCGGGTCGTCGGGCGTGCCGGGCTCGGGGGCGAGCAGGAAGGCCTCGTGGTCGATGCCCAGCGTGGCGATGCCGCAGACGGCCGGCGCTTCGAGCACGTTGCTCGCATCGAACCGCCCGCCGAGGCCGACCTCGATGACGCAGGCGTCCGCCGGATGCCGCGCGAAGGCGAGGAAGGTAGCGGCGGTCGTGACCTCGAAGAAGCTGGCGTTGAGGTCGGTTGAAGCGTCGAGCACTTCGCCGAGCAGCTCCGCCAGCAGCGCGTCGGAGATGAGCGCCCCGGCGATGCGGATGCGTTCGTTGTAGTGGACCAGGTGCGGGCTGGTCGCGGCGTGGACCTTGAGGCCCTGCGCCTCCAGCATCGCGCGCAGGAAGGCGCAGGTCGAGCCCTTGCCGTTGGTCCCGGCGACATGGAACACCGGCGGCAGCCGCCGCTGCGGATCGCCGAGCCGACGCATCAGCTCGCGGATCGTCTCCAGCCCGAAGCGCCCCTGCGGCAGGGACAGCGCAGCGAGGCGGTCGAGCTGGGCCTGGACGGCGGGATCGTCGGAGGTGGCGAAGTCTCTCACTTCACGCGGTGGCGCGCGCCGAATGGACCGCCTCGGCCAAAGCGGCGGTCGCGGCGCGGACGTGCTCGGCGGCATTGTCGCCGTATCGGGCGACGAGGTCGACCAGGGCCGAGCCGACGACCACGCCGTCCGCGTGGCGGGCGATGGCGCTGGCCTGCTCCGGCGTGCGGACGCCGAAGCCGACCGCCACGGGCAGGTCGGTCGCGGCCTTGAGCCGGCCCAGCACCTCCTCGATCGAGCCGAGCGCGGCCTGCTGCTTGCCGGTGATCCCGGCGACCGAGACGTAGTAGAGGAAGCCCGAGGAGCCCTCCAGCACGGCCGGCAGCCGCGCCGTGTCGGTGGTCGGCGTGGCGAGGCGGATCGGCGAGACGCCCGCCGCGCGCAGCGCCGGGCCGAGCGCGTCGTCCTCCTCGGGCGGAATGTCGACGCAGATCACCCCGTCGACCCCGGCGGCGGCGGCCTCGGTGGCGAACCATGCGGGCCCGCGGCGGATCATCGGGTTGGCATAGCCCATCAGGACGAGCGGCACCTCCGGATGCCGCGCGCGGAAGCCCGCGGCGATCGGCATGATGTCGGCGGTCCTGGTCCCCGCCGCGAAGGAGCGCAGGTTCGCCGCCTGGATCGCCGGGCCGTCGGCCATCGGATCGGTGAACGGCATCCCAAGCTCGATCACGTCCGCGCCGCCCGCGACCAGCGCATCGAGGATCGCGGGCGTCGTCGCGGGATTGGGATCGCCGCAGGTGATGAAGGTGACGAGGGCGGGGCGGCCCTTGGCGAAGGCGGCGGAGAGGCGAGCGGTCACAGCTTCACCCCCAGGTGCTCGGCGACGGTGAAGATGTCCTTGTCTCCCCGGCCCGAGACGTTGACCAGGACGATCTGGTCCTTGCCGTAGTCCTGGGTGACCTTGGGCAGGGCGGCGAGGGCGTGAGCGCTTTCCAGGGCCGGGATGATGCCTTCGAGCTTGCAGCAGAGCTGGAACGCTTCCAGCGCCTCGTCGTCGGTAACGGGGATGTATTTCACCCGGCCGTTCTCGTGGAGCCAGGAGTGCTCGGGGCCGATGCCCGGATAGTCGAGGCCGGCACTGATCGAGTGGGCCTCGGTGATCTGGCCGTCCTCATCCTGGAGCAGGTAGGTCTTGTTGCCGTGGAGCACGCCGGGCAGGCCGCCGGTCAGGCTCGCGGCGTGCTGGCCGCTCGCAATGCCGTGGCCGGCTGCCTCGACCCCGATCATCGCCACGTCGGAGTCGTCGAGGAACGGATGGAACAGGCCGATCGCGTTTGAGCCGCCGCCGACCGCGGCGATGGCGAGATCGGGGAGCCTGCCGGTGCGCTCCAGCAATTGCGCGCGGGCCTCGCGGCCGATCACGCACTGGAAGTCGCGCACCAGCTCGGGATAGGGGTGCGGGCCTGCCGCCGTGCCGATGATGTAGAAGGTGTCGTGGACGTTGGCGACCCAGTCGCGCAGCGCCTCGTTCATCGCGTC
>CALLNA010000084.1 GCA_938005655.1 uncultured Novosphingobium sp. | reverse complement strand
GGCGGGGCAAGCCCTTCGACGTGTTCTTCGGCCTCGCCACCACCCGCCTGACCGAGCGCCACGCCGCCAGCAACGATGCCGACGCCCGCCCCGGCATGAGCGCGCAGGAGATCGTCGACCGGCTCGGCGAGTACCGGGCGCTGGGCGTCACCTACAGCTCGGTCCCGATTCCCGAGATGCCGAGCCCCGACGCCTACCTCGACTATGCCCAATGGGTGATCGAGGAGGTCAAGCCGCATCTGGCTTGAGGCCGTTCCGGCATAGCCGGAACGTGGCCTGCTCCCTTCCCGCTCGCGGGAGGGGTTGGGGGTGGGCCTGTCCTGTGGCAAGCACCTCCCCGAACCATAGACAAGGACCTGCAGATGCCCGGAATGCCGCTTGCCCACGTCAGTTGGGCGATTGCCGACAACGACAAGCGCAAGGCGTGCGACGCCTTCTTCATCGACGTGTTCGGCGCCGAGACCGCCTACGAGATGCTGGTCACGCCCGAAACGCAGGCCATGGGCCTCGACCGCGAGGAGCGGCTGATGATGATCGGTGACACCATGCTGATCCCGATCTCCCCCGCCGGCGCGGGGCTCAGCCCGGATTCGCCGACCGGCGAGATGCTCCGCCGCAGCGCCGCGCCGATGCGCTGGCTCGGCGTCGCGCTCAAGGTGGCGGACCTCAAGGCGGCCGACGCCTGGTTCACCAGGCGCGGCTTCAAGCTCCACTACGATCCCGGGATGGAGAGCCACTATTTCCTGATCGGCCGCGGCCAGGCGATGGGGATGCGGATCGAGGTGCTCCAGCAGGACCTCCCCGGCGATCCGCGCCGCGACCCCGCCTGGAGCCCGGCCAGGTGGCGCGACGAGCATCCGCTGGGGATTGAGGGCCTCCAGGCGATCGGCTTGTCCACCGAATCGGTCGACGATGCCGGCGAGCTGTTCGCCGAGCAGTTCGGCTGGATCGAGATGGAGCACCGCGAGCTCGACGACATCGACGCCGACTGCGCGCCCTTCCTGATGGGCGACACGGTGCTGGAGGCGCTGGAAAGCCGCACCGACCGCTCGGCGCTGGCCCGTCACGCGCAGTCGATCAAGGGCATCTACTGCCTGACCTTCAAGGTGAAGTCGGCCCCGGCTGCTGCCGCCTATCTGCGCGGCAAGGGGCTGGAGCTGGTCGGTAACGTCGCCGACCGCTTCGCCATCCGTCCCGACCAGTGCTTCGACCGGCTGATCTACTTCACCGACAAGACCCCGGCTGGCTATCCGCCGCTCGGCTCCCGGCTGAACGAACCGGCGAAATTCTAGAGGGCGCGGTCAGCCCGCCCCCCTTCTGGGCCGGCGCAGCAGGAAGACCAGCGGGGCCACGACCACGCCGACCACGAACATCGCCCAGAAGGCGTCGACATAGGCGACCATCAGCGCCTGGCGCATGATCTCGTAGTCGACGCGCTCCAGCGACTGGAGCGAGCCGAAGTCGAAGCCGGGCATGGCCAGCGAGACCACCGGGTTGTCCGGCCGGGCCCCCTCGACCAGCCGGGATTCGACCGTGGCCGTGTTGCGCACGGTCATCGCCTGGATCACCGCGATGCCGACCGCGCCGCCGAGGTTGCGGACCAGGGTGCCGAGCGCCGCGCCCTCGTTGCGCAGGTGCGGGGCGAGGGTGGCGAAGGACATGGTCGAGAGCGGCACGAAGACCAGGCTCGCGCCGATCCCCTGGAGCACGCCGGAGAAGATCACCAGGCTGTCGTCGGCCTGGAGGTTCATCTGCGCCATCATCCAGCCCGAGGCGGCGCTGAACAGCATCCCGGCCGAGATCAGGATCCGCAGGTCGACCTTGTTGATGATCCGCCCGACCACGAGCATCGCGATCAGCGTGCCGATCCCGCGCGGGGCCATGGCGATGCCGATGGCCATGGTCGGGTGGCCGAACAGCTCGGAGAGCATCGGCGGCAGCAGCGACAGCACGGAATAGATCAGCACGCCGAGGAAGAACCCGATCAGCGTCGAGATCACGAAGTTGCCGTCCTTGAACAGCGCCAGGCTGACGAAGGGATGCCGCGCGGTCATCATGTGGACGAGGAACATGTAGGCCGCCGCCGCGGCCAGGGTCGCCTCGATGCAGATCTCCCAGGAATCGAACCAGTCGAGCATCTGCCCGCGGTCGAGCATGAGCTGGAAGGCGCCGAGGCCGACCGCCAGCAGGCCGAAGCCGAACAGGTCGAAGTCCGCCTGCTCCTCGTTATGGGCCTCGGGCATGAAGGCGGAGAGCCCGATGAACGAGAGCACGCCGAGCGGCAGGTTGATGTAGAACACCCAGTGCCACGACAGCACCTCGGTCAGGTAGCCGCCGAGCAAGGGCCCGGCGAGCGGGCCGACGATCGCGGCGAGGCCGAAGATCGCCATCGACTTGCCGTGCTGCTCGGGTGGGTTGATGTCGAGCAGGGTCGCCTGGGTCATCGGCACTAGGGCCGAGCCGAATACGCCCTGGAGGATGCGGAAGGCGACCAGCTCGAACAGGTTGGTGGCGATGCCGCAGAGGCCCGAGGCGAGGGTGAAGCCGACGATCGAGTAGAGCGGCAGCGGCTTGCGCCCGAACTCGCCGGCGAGCCAGCCGGTCAGCGGCGTGAAGATCGCCGCCGCGACGATGTAGGAGGTCAGGACCCAGGTGATCTGCTCGCGCGAGGCCGAGGTGCTGCCCTGCATATGCGGCAGGGCGACGTTGGCGATCGTCGTGTCGACCTGGTTCATCACCGCCGCGGCCATGGCCGACAGGGTGATCAACAGGCGCGTGGTCGGATCGGGGTAGCGGGCGGCGGTGGGCATCAGCGGGATCGAAGCTCCTCCCCTCCCGCTAGCGGGAGGGGCCGGGGGGTGGGCGGATACCGCACCGCGCCCGGCTTACCCACCCCTAACCCCTCCCGCAAGCGGGAGGGGGCACGAGGTCAATAGCCGTCGCGCAGCGAGCGGCCGGTCTTGCGCGCCCAGTCGGCGGTCAGGGCGTCGTAGAAGTCCTGCTGGATCAGCTGGTCCTTGCCGGGCAGGACGTTGTCCATCTTCACCGTGCCGGTCTCCATCAGCTCCTTGGCGCGGGCGAGGTGGAGCTGCGCCGCGCCGGTCCAGCCCCAGCCGGTGGTCATGTTGAAGGCGGTATTCGGCAGGTTGAAGCCCATGGTGCACATCGGGATCGAGACCTCGGCGGCGATCGCCGCATAGTCCTCGGGCGAGGCGAAGGGGTAGAACAGGGCGTCGGCGCCGGCCTCCTCATAGGCCTTGCCGCGCCGGATCGCCTCCTCCAGCGAGGCCGTGCCGCCGCCGCCGCGGGCCTGGGGATACATCTCGTCGCTGCGGGCGATGATGTAGAAGCCCGAATCGCCCGCCGCGCGGCGGGCGGCGTCGAGGCGGAACTGCATGTCCGGGATCGCGCAGAGGCTGCCGACCGTGCTGGTGTGCTTGGGATTGACCTCGTCCTCGACGTGGAAGCCGGCGATCCCGGCGCGCACGTAGCGGCGGGTGAAGTGGAAGGCGTCGGCCACGGTCTCGCCCAGGGTGTCGGCGTCGACGATCAGCGGGATGTTCATGGCCGCCGCGATGCGGCTCGACTGGTCGAGCTGCTCGACCTGGCTGAAAATGCCGTTGTCGGGCACGGCATAGTGGAAGGCGCTGCAAGCGTGGCCGCCGAGATAGGCCGCCGGGAAGCCGACATGCTCGACGATCCGGCCGGTCAGCGCGGAATAGGCCTCGCCGCACATGAAGTGTTCGCCCTTCGCGACCAGCGCGCGGAACTTCTGGGCCATTTCGGACATGCTGCTCTCCTGGTGATCTCGGTTCGGCGCGGAACCTATCGGGCGACGGCGGGGATGGCCAGATCGCCTGGACGATGGTCGGTCGCGAGGCGGCCCCGCTACTTCAGCCGCAAGCGCTGGTAGCTGAGGTCGTCGGGATGGCGCCCGCCCAGCCCGATCTTCATGCCGAGCATCCCAGCCTCCCAGTCGGCCGAATCCGGGTATTGCCGGAACCAGTCGGTCTGGACGAAGCGCCGGGCGATCCGCCATTCGTCGCCGCGCTTCTCGAAATTGTCGAGGTAGCGCCCCGCGCCGATCACGTCGGCCTTGTTGCCGTCCGGCCCGTTGACCCGGTGATAGCCGTAGAAATAGCTCTCGACGTCGGCGCGGTCGCCCTCGATCCGCATCAGGACGTTGCCGATCATGTGCATGGTCTGGTCCATCGTCCCCATGATCGGGAAGGACCAGGCGATGAACTCCTCGGCATTGCCGGCGAAGTCGAGGTGCTCGTCGACCGCGTCGGGCCAATAGGCGCTGCGGATCATGTCGGCGTCGAGCCGGTCGACCCCGCGCGAATAGCGGTAGAGGCATTCGCGGATCGCCTCGCGGTCGGCAAGCTCGTGGAGGATTTGGCTGGTCGGCGTGGTCACAAGGCCTCTCCCGTTTGACGGAGAGGTGCCACGGGCCGGCGGCGGGGTCTATTCCGCCGGGCCGAAGACGTTGATCAGATTGCCTTCAGGGTCACGAAACAGGGTTGAGCCGAGCCCCGGCGCGATCGGTTTCGCGGACCAGGCGATGTCGACCTCGTTCGCCGCCAGATGGGCGCCGAGCGCGGCGAGGTCCTCCGTGTGGAAGGTCAGGACCTTCCAGCCGAGCTGATCCATGAACGCGGGCGAGGGCAGGACCGGCACGCGCTCCGGCCGCCCGCCGAGATGGACGCCCAGCTCGAGGCGGATGCCGTGGCCTTCGAGGATCGCGAACTCGGCCTCCAGCTCCTCCATCCGCCCGGTGCGGAGCAGCGTGAAATCCAGTACCTTGCAGTACCATTCGCGCATCGCGGCGATATCCGCGACGGCGAGGACGAAGTAGCCGAAGCGGAGAGGCGGCAGGCTCATTGCCGGATGATCGCGGCAGCCTCCGCCGCGGTCAATCCAGGTTGGGGCGCAGCCAGCGCTCGGCCGTCGCCACCTCGACCCCGCGCCGTCCGGCGTAGTCCTCCAACTGGTCGCGGCCGATCCGGGCGACGCCGAAGTACTGGCTTTCCGGATGGGCGAAGTAGAAGCCCGAGACGGCCGAGGTCGGCAGCATCGCCTGGCTCTCGGTCAGGGTGATGCCGGCATTGTCCTGGGCCTTGAGCAGGTCGAACAGGATCGGCTTGAGGCTGTGGTCGGGGCAGGCGGGATAGCCGGGGGCCGGGCGGATGCCGCGGTACTGCTCGCGGATCAGCGCCTCGTTGGTGAGCTGCTCGCCCGGCGCATAGCCCCACAGGGTGGTGCGGACGTGCTGGTGGAGCCGCTCGGCGAAGGCCTCGGCGAGGCGGTCGGCCAGGGCCTTGAGCAGGATGTCCGAATAGTCGTCGTGCGCTTCCTTGAACCGCGCGAGGTGCGGCTCGACCCCGTGGATGCCGACCGCGAAGCCGCCGAGCCAGTCGCCGGCCGGGTCGATGAAGTCGGCCAGGCAGAAATTGGCGCGGTCGCGCGATTTCTTGACCTGCTGGCGAAGGAAGGGGAGGCGGATGCCGCTGTCCAGGACCACGTCGTCCTCCTCGCGCCGGCAGGGCCAGAAGGCCGCGACGCCCTTGGCGGTCAGCCACTTCTCCGCGACGATCCGGTCGAGCATCGCCTGGGCGTCGGCATAGAGGCTGCGCGCGCTTTCGCCGACCACCTCGTCGTCGAGGATCGCCGGGAAGACCCCGGCCAGCTCCCAGGCGCGGAAGAACGGCGTCCAGTCGAAGGTCTCGCGCAGGTCGGTCAGGTCCCAGTCGGTGAAGACGTGGGGGCCGGGGTCAAGCGGCGGCGGGGCCTTCTGCGCCATGTCGGCGGGAAAGGCGTTGGCGCGCGCCTCCGCCAGGGTCAGCAGCTCGGACTGGCCCTTGTTGGCGCGGGCCTCGCGAATCTGCGCGTATTCCGTGGCGACCCCACCCTTGAAGCCCTCGGCCTGGGTGTCGGAAAGGAGCTGCGCCGCGACGCCGACCGCGCGGCTGGCGTCGAGGACGTGGATCACCGGACCTTCGTAGGCCGGGTCGATCCGAAGCGCGGTGTGGACCTTGCTGGTCGTCGCCCCGCCGATCAGCAGGGGGATTTGCATGTCGGCGCGCTGCATCTCCTCGGCCACCGTCACCATCTCGTCGAGCGAGGGGGTGATGAGGCCGGACAGGCCGATGATGTCGGCGTCGTTCTCGTTGGCGGCCTGGAGAATCGTCGACCACGGGACCATGACGCCGAGGTCGATCACCTCGTAGCCGTTGCATTGCAGGACCACGCCGACGATGTTCTTGCCGATGTCGTGGACGTCGCCCTTGACCGTGGCC
>CALLNA010000083.1 GCA_938005655.1 uncultured Novosphingobium sp. | reverse complement strand
GGCAGCTTCTTCAGCGCGGCATCCACGCCCGCGGCTTCGGCAACGCTGACGAATGTGGTGCCGTCATAGCCCTTGGAGGCGAATTCCGCCTCGGCATGATCGAGAATGATCGTCATCGACTCTTCGCGGCGTTCGGCATTCGAGCGCCGCGACGATGGCGACTTTCTCGACTTCCCTTGCGTTGTCACGTCCAGACCTCGGTTGAAACTGCTGCCGCTCCCCTCTTTCAAGGGGCGATTGAAACTTGAGCCGATGCTCGGGCTTCCGATCTTCGGTAGGCACTTTTTCCCAGGAAAGAAAATAGATTCAACCCCGATCCGGAGGGGCTTGGCCTCAGGGGGCGCGGTGACCGGGGAACATATTCCTTCCTAACAAAAGAAAGATGTTGACTCGCGGCGGCTATTGGCGGAGGTCTCTGGATGGAGAGGACGGGCAGACGACGATGGTCGCGCCCAAGCTGGAAAGGGGCGGTCAATGATCAGGCCGATATTGTTTGCGTCCGCGTGCTCGGCAGCGCTGATGGCGGTTCCCGCATATGCGCAATCCGCAGCGAATGCGTCGGGAGAGACGCTGCCGCAGGATCCGCAGGGGGATGCGGGGGCGGTCTCCGCCGGTAGTGCCGATATCGTCGTCACCGGATCGCGGGCGATCCGCGACGGATCGCAGGCGCCGACGCCGGTAACGGTCATGGCGGCCGAGGACCTGGCCAAGGGCCAGCCCGGCCTGATCGGCGAGGCGCTCAACCAGCTGCCGTCGTTCCGCGGGTCGACGCGTCCCGCGGGCGCCTTCACGGGGGCGGTGGGGCCGCAGTCCGGAAGCTATCTCAACCTTCGCAATCTGGGGGTGCAGCGCACGCTGGTGCTCATCGACGGCCGCCGGGCGGCGCCCTCGTCCCGCGACGGTTCGACCGACATCAACCTGTTTCCGCAGGAGCTGGTGAAGCGTGTCGACATCGTGACCGGCGGCGCTTCGGCCGCCTATGGGTCCGATGCCGTGGCCGGCGTCGTGAACTTCGTGCTCGACACGCGCTTCACCGGGATCAAGGCGACCGCGCAGGCCGGCATCTCCGACAAGGGAGACGCCCCGACCTACAAGGCCAGCATCACCGCCGGCCAGTCCTTCGCGGAAGGGCGCGGGCGGATCGTGGCAAGCGCCACCTATTTCGAGATGGGCGGCATCCAGAGCGTCGGCGATCGGGACTGGGGCCGGCGCGGCACCGGCTTCCTCGGCAATCCGGCCGTTCCCGGGCAGTTGATCTTCCGGAACGATCTGCGGTCGTCGACTGCGTCTCCTGGCGGCCTGATCCTGAGCGGGCCCCTGGCGTTCCAGCAATTCGCGCCCGGCGGGACGCTCGTTCCCTATTCGCGCGGGTCGGCGCAATCGGGGCTCATCCAGGTCGGCGGCGACGGCGCCCAGGTGTTCAGCAACCTTTCCGCCGACGTCACCACCCGCAGCTATTTCGGGCACGCGGAGTTCGACGTCACGCCGTCGCTCACGCTCTACGCCCAGGGCAGCCTGGCGCTTGCGCGCAACCACTACAACCAGGCCCAGCAGTTCAACCCGGGCGGCTTCAACGGCTTCACCATCTTCAGCGGCAATGCCTTTCTGAACCCGGCGGTCCAGCAGGTCCTGACCGACACGAACACGCCCGCATTTGCGATGGGCCGGGTCAATTTCGACTTCGGGGAGCCGGCGAACGCGACGGCGCGGGCGCGCACGCTCGATCTCACCGCCGGCTTCCGCTTCGCCGGGGCGGGCGGGCTCCAGATCGAAGGCTATTTCGAGCATGGCAGGAACCGGACGAACATCCGGACCTACAACAATGTCGCGCTCGAACGCCTCTATGCCGCGGCGGACGCCGTGCGCGATCCTGCCACCAGCCAGATCGTCTGCCGGGTCGCGCTCACCAATCCGGGCCTGTACCCCGGCTGCGTTCCGATCAACCTGTTCGGGGCCGGCGCCCCCTCCCAGGCTGCCATAGCCTATGTCGAGGGCGCGTCGAGCTACACCACCAACTTCACCCAGGACGTTGCCGACCTCTCGTTGCGCGCGCAGCCCTTCTCCACCTGGGCGGGCCC
>CALLNA010000082.1 GCA_938005655.1 uncultured Novosphingobium sp. | reverse complement strand
GGCACCGCTTCCACGCAAGTGGATCAGACCCTACTCAGCGCGCCAGGTTGGCGCGGGTGTAGCACTCGGTCACGAGGCTCAGCGGCCGGCCGTCGGGCAGCCGCAGCAGCGCGCGGTGGCTGAGGACCGTGCCGGGCGGGCAGTCGGCCGCCCGGCCGCGCTGTGCCGCGAGCCGCTCGCGGCGGAAGCCGAGCGGGGCGACGACCTTGCCGAAGGGCGTGTCGGTCGTGGCGAGGGTGCGGTTCATCTCGGCGTCGAGGCGGCCGGGGACGTACCAGTTGTCCGCCTCAGACAGCACCGCAGGCCCGCAGGCGAGGCGGACGTGGCGGTAGGCCAGCGGCTCGTTCTCGCTCACGCCCAAGAGGCGGCGGACCTCGGTGGAGGGCTGCGCGGTCCGCCCGGCCTGCTCGGCGCGGATCGCCGGCGGATCGGCGATCCCGCGCGCCCGGCACCATTGCCCGAGTGCGGCGGTCGCGCTGTCCTGCGCGGCGAGGGTCCGCTCGAACTCGGCGAGGCGGGGGGAGGCGCAGCCGGCGAGTGCCACGGCGGCCAGCAGGGCGGCCCGGCGCATGGGTCAGATCCCGCCCGGGATCGCCGGCCGCTCCATCGCCTCGAGATCGGCGATCAGGGCGCGGGTGCAGGCGGCCAGCTCCTCGGCGTCGACCGAGCGGATCACGAAATTCGCCCCGGTCTTGCCGTCGCGCCAGAAGGGATAGGAGCCGATCTGGCAGCCGGCATGGGCCTGCTCGGTCCGCCCGAGCAGGTCGGCGACCTCGCTCTCCTGGACCCAGCAGCCGATCGTCTCGCTGAGCAGCGGCGCACCGCCTTCGAGCTGGCCCGACAGCGCGTCCAGCATCCCCGAGGTGATCGCCGGGACGCCGGCCATGATGAACACGTTGCCGTGGCGGATGCCCGGCGCGCCGGTGTAGCGGTTGGGGATCAGGTCAGCGCCGTCGGGGACGCGGGCCATGCGCAGGCGGGCGTCGGTCAGCCCGCCGCGCTCCTGGTAATAGCCTTCGAGGATCGCCCGCGCCTCGGGGTGGACGACGACGGCGACGCCCAGCGCCTCGGCGATCGCGTCGACGGTGATGTCGTCGTGGGTCGGGCCGATCCCGCCCGTGGTGAACAGGTAGTCGTTGCGCGCCCGGAGCGTGTTCACCGCCTCGACGATCGCCGCTGTGTCGTCGGCGACGACGCGGACCTCCTTGAGGCGGATGCCCTGGATGCCGAGCCAGGTCGCGACCTGGGCGATGTTCTTGTCGTGGGTGCGGCCCGAGAGGATCTCGTCGCCGATCACGATCAGCGCGGCGGTATAGATGCGAGACGATTCGACCATTGCGGAAGGGGTTAGGGTGCCCGGGGCGAAAACCCAACCCCGTTCGTGCGGACTTGCGGCTCGGCGTCCCCTGCTTGCCGTCATGCCGGACTTGATCCGGCATCCCGCTGCCTTGGGCGATGGCGCAAAAAGGAACCGGGGCCCCGGATCAAGTCTGGGACGACGGTAGAGAGAGCGGCAGAAGCGATCAGGCCGGAGTCCGCGCCTTCTCGAACCGCAGGTGGCCGTCGTCGATCGGGGCGTCGCGCATTTCGGTGCGGTCGTTCAGGTAGTTCATGCTGATCCGCCACGGCGCCTCCGTCGCGCTTCTGGGCACGAGGTGCTTGCCGCGCTGGAGGTAGCCCGAGGAGAACAGGCCGAAGACGTCGGCCTCCTCGAGGCCGTGGTCCTCGGGCAGGTACGGCGTCGCGACGTCGACATCCCATCTGTCCATCTGTTCGAACAGCCGGCACAGCCAGGCGGCGACGAGATCGACCCGCAGGGTCCACCCGGCGCTGAGATAGCCGAACAGCGCCGCCAGGTTTGGCACGTTCGAGAACATGCAGTTGCGGTAGTAGAACCGCTGCGAGAAATCGACCGGCGTCCCGTCGAGCGAAACCGCGATCTTGCCGAGCATGGCCAGCCGCAGCCCGGTCGCGGTGACGATCGCGTCGGCGTCGAGCCGGCGGCCGTCGCTGAGGACCACCCCGGCCTTGTCGACCCGCTCGATCGTCCCGGTCACGACCTCGGCCTTGCCCGCCTTCATCGCCTTGAACAGGTCGCCGTCGGGCACCAGGCACATCCGCTGGTTCCACGGATCGTAGGGCGGGGTGAAGTCGGCGCGGCTGAAATCGGGGCCCAGCTCCTCGGCGAGCCGCTCGTGGAGGAACTTCTTCACCGCCTCCGGCCTGGCGCGCGAGCGGGCGATGAACAGGTGCTGGAACAGGGCGTTCTTGCCGCGGTTGAGCCGGTGCGCCCAGCGAGCGGGCAGCAGGCGGAAGATCAGGTTGGCGAGCCGGTCGCGCGTCGGCCGGATCAGATACCAGGTCGGGGTGCGCTGGAGCATCGTCACCTGCGCCGCCTGCTCGGCCAGGGCCGGGACGAGCGAGACCGCGGTCGCGCCCGAGCCGACGACGACGATCCGCTTGCCGGCGTAGTCGAAGCCCTCCGGCCAGAACTGCGGGTGGATCGTGGCCCCGCCGAAGTCCTGCAAGCCGGGAATGTCG
>CALLNA010000081.1 GCA_938005655.1 uncultured Novosphingobium sp. | reverse complement strand
AGCGTCTGCGGCACCGGATAGCGCGGCGCGCCGGCCGTGGCGCCGGGGGGCAGCGTCCAGTCCAGGGTCATGCCGAAGCCCGCGTCGCCGGGATTGGCCCAGTAGCCGTGCCAGCCGGATTCGGGCCGCATGTGGAAGGCGAGGGTGACGGTCTTGCCCGGGGCGACCGGTCCTTCGGCGACCAGCTCCGCGACGATATGCGTCGGCGCGGCCTGGGCCGTGGGCGCGAGCAGCACGGCCAGCATGACCCATAGCGCCGCGATAAGCAGGCGATAGCGGCGCATTAGCGGGCGGTTTCCTCGCATGATGCCGGGCTGTGCCGGGATCGGCCGGGCTTTTCAAGCACGCCGCTGTCGTCGATTGTCGCGGATCAATTGCGCTCGTGCCGTGCATCCGGCAAAGCGGGCGCATGGATGAAAAGCGCGATCTGGTAATCCTCGGCGGCGGGCTCGTCGGCATGACCCTCGCCCTGGCGGCGGCGAAGGCCGGGCTGACCAGCCATGTCGTCGACAAGGCCGATCCCGCCGCGCTCACCGCCGAGGGCTTCGACGGCCGCGCCTCGGCGATCTCGACCGCGAGCTGGAACCTCTTCGCCAACATCGGCTTCGGCGAGCGGCTGGAGCCGCTCGGCTGCCCCATCGCGGCTATCGCCGTGACCGACGGGATGAAGCCGGGCCGCATCGACTTCCGCCCCGAGCCGGAGGAAGGCTCGCTCGGGCGCATGTTCGCCAACCGCGACATCCGCGAGGCGCTGTTCGCGGCGGCTCGCGAGGAGCCGGCCATCGCCTGGCACACCTCCAGCGAGGCCGTGGCGCGCGAGCGCGACCAGCACGGCGTGAGGGTGACGCTGGACAGCGGCGCGGTGCTGGCGGGCAGCCTGCTGGTCGCCGCCGAGGGGCGCCAGTCGCCCACCCGCGAGGAGGCCGGCATCGCGGTCGCCAAGTGGGACTACCGCCACCGCGCCATCGTCACCGCGCTCGGCCACGAGAAGCCGCACGATGGCGTCGCCTGGGAGATCTTCTACCCGGCCGGTCCCTTCGCCCTGCTGCCGCTGCGCGACACGGCCGAGGGCAAGCACCGCTCCGCCCTGGTCTGGACCGTCGCCGAGCGCGACGCGGCGGGCGTCCTGGCCCTGGGCGAACGCGCCTTCCTGGCCGAGGTCGAGCGCCGCATGGGAGGCGTGTTCGGCGCGGTCGAGCTGATCGCGCCGCGGATGTCCTACCCGCTCAACTTCCACCACGCGGGCAAGCTCGTCGACGAGCGGCTGGTGCTGGTCGGCGACGCGGCCCACGGCATCCACCCGATCGCCGGGCAGGGCCTGAACCTGGGCCTGCGCGATGTCGGCGCCCTGGTCGAGGTGCTGGGCGACGGCTTGCGGCTGGGGCTGGAGCCCGGCGACGCGCAGCTCCTCGCCCGCTACGAGCGCTGGCGCAGCCTCGACAACTTCATGGTCGCTTCGGTTACGGACGGGATCAACCGCCTGTTCGGTATTCCCGGCCGCCTGCCCTCGGCGATCCGCCGGCTCGGCATGGGCGCGGTCCAGCGCCTGCCGACGCTCAAGCGCTTCTTCATGGACGAGGCCCGGGGGATGAGCGGGAAGCTGCCCGAATTGCTCAAGGGGTAGGGGGGGCCGTCACCGGATTGGGCGTCTGGACCGGCTGGCCGGCGCCGTCGCTCAGCCGCGTGGAATCGATCAGCGCCGTGCTCTCGATCAGGTCGAGCGCGCGCTGGGCCGCGACGTAGCGCTGCGCGGCGGCGATCCAGTTCGTCGCTCCGGCGGCGCCGGGAAGCTGGCGGACCTCGATGATCGCATTGTCGATCCGGCCCTCGCGGAGCAGGAGCAAAGCGCGGTCGATCCGGCTCGACGGGTCCTGCGCCGGGCGGTTCTCGCGGCGGATCACGAACAGGTTGGAAACCTCGCGGGTGACGCGCCGCCAGCCGGCTTCGTCCTGCGGCGCCTGGGCCAGCGCGGGGGCCATGGCCTGGAGCTGGGTGGCGAGCTGGTCGAGCGTGACCGGGCGCTGGGCGGCGGAGACGATCGTCGCCACGGCATTGGGCTGGGCGTCGGCGAAGCGGACCTTGAGCTGGTCCTCGAGATAGCCGAGCGGCGAGCCGCGGTCGATCATCCGCCGCGTCGCGAAGGCGATCAACAGCCCCTCGGCGCGCGCGGCGTTGCCCGAAGCGGCCTCGGCCTGGAGGTCGAGCCGGGCGAGGCGCTGCTCCAGCGCGGCGAGGCGCTGGTCGAACCCGCCCTGGGCCAGGGCCGGATCGGCCGACAGCGGGGGTAGCTGGGCGGCGGTGGGCGGCGCGGCGGCAGGCAGGGCGGCGACGCGGGCCGGCGGCTCGCGCCCGAGCACGCGGTCCAGGGTCAGCCCGCTGCGCCACGCGATCCAGCCGACCAGCACCGCGCCGAGCACGAAGGCGAGCAGGGCGACGGCCACCAGGGCGCGCCCGGTTCCCGAGGCGCGCGCCATGCTTCGCGGCTGGCTCAAGTATTCGTCCTGCATTACCGCCTTCGCTTATTCGACGCCGTTGCAGTGCGTCCCGTCGCGGTTCTGGCACAACTCGTGGGCCTGCGCCAGCAGCGCCGCATCGTCGGGCGTGGCGGCCGTGGCGACGGCTGCCCAGCCCGTGCCGCAAGCTGCGGTGACGCGCGGCCCGATCGTGGCGAGGGCGATCTGCGCGCGGTCGAGCGAGAGCCGGCCGCACTCCCCGGCGAAGTGCTCGGCTGCCGTGGCCGAGTGGAGCATGACTACGGCGCGCGCGCGCAGCAGGTCGGCCAGCGCGGGCGGGACGGGCAGCGGATCGCTGGCATAGACGATCCGCTCGACCACGGTGATTCCCGGCGGCGCATGGAGTGCGACGTGCTCGCGCCCGGCGAGCCGGAGCAGGCGGCGCGGAGCGGCGATCCCCGCCAGCACGCCGCCGAGATAGCCGCGGCCGGTCTCGGCCACGGTCAGCCCTGCCGCGCGGCAGGCCGCGGCGGTCGCCTGCCCCACGACATGGACCGGCTTGTCGCGGAACTGCGCGAGGTCCGGCCCGCCGTGGTGCACGGCGTTCGCGGAGCCGATCAGCAGGGCGTCGATCCCGGCCGGGTCGGGGGGCTCCCAGGCGACGGGCGCGACCGCGAACAGCGGAAAGGCGCGCGCGTCGAGGCCGAGCTTGGTCGCGGCCGCAACGGTCGCCTGGGCGCCCGGCTCCGGGCGGATCACGATCAGCGGGATCATCGCGCTCCGGCGAAATGGTCGGCGATGGCCGGCGCGGCGCGGGCGAGGAGGTCGGCGGCGAGCCGCGCGGGGCCTTGGGCATCGCCGGGGGCGAAGCGCGCCGTGCCCTCGATCCGCTCCGCGCCGTCGGGGCTGAACAGGGCCGCGCGCAGGACGAGGTCGTCGCCCTCCCACCGCGAGAGCACCGCGATGGCGCTGTGGCAGTTCCCGCCGAGCGCGGCGAGCAGAGCGCGCTCGGCCATGACCTCGGCACGGCTCGGCGCATGGTCGATCGCGGCGAGGAGGGCGGCGGTCCCGGCATCGCTCGCCCGGCATTCGATGGCGATCGCGGCCTGGCCCGGTGCGGGCAGCCACTCGTCGGCGGCGAGCGGATGGCCGACTCCGCTCTCGCCCAGGCGGCTCAATCCGGCGGCGGCGAGCAGGGTCGCGTCGGCCTCGTCCGCCGCGAGCCGGGCGAGCCGGGTCGCGACGTTGCCGCGGAACGAGACGACCGTGCAGTCCGGCCGCTGATGGAGAAGCTGCGCGGCGCGGCGCGGGGCGCTGGTGCCGATCCGCGCGCCCTGCGGCAGCGCCCGGATCGATTCCGCGCCGACCAGCACGTCGCGCACGTCCTCGCGCGGGAGGATCGCGGCGATGGCGATTTCGGCCGGGCGGATCGTCTCGACGTCCTTCAGCGAATGGACCGCGAAGTCGATATCGCCGGCCAGCAGCCAGACGTCCAGTTCCTTGGTCCACAGCGCCTTGCCGCCGATCTCGGCCAGCGGCCGGTCCTGCACCTTGTCGCCGCTGGCGGTGACGGGGACCAATACGATCTCGCCATCGTTCAGGCCGTGCGCGGCGGTCAGGCGCGCCCGCGCCTCCTCGGCCTGGGCCAGGGCGAGCGGGGAACGGCGGGTGCCCAGACGCAGGGGGCGCCGCAGTGGTCGGGGAAGATCGGGCATGGCGGCTTGTGCTAGACGCCAATCTGCTTAAGGGGAAGGCAGGATGAGGGCTCTCTCTCCATGCGCGTAGTCTTGGGCATCGAATCGTCGTGCGACGAGACGG
>CALLNA010000080.1 GCA_938005655.1 uncultured Novosphingobium sp. | reverse complement strand
ACTAAAGTCCTTGCCGTAAACAACGGACGCTCAGGTCCGCTGAGCGCCGGCCGTTGTAGCGGAAGAGGCAAGGAAGCGAAGCACTGACCGCCTCTGCCGCACCCCTGTTGCGCGTCAAGGTGGTGTTGGCATTCACCGTAACGGCGGCGAGGCACATCGCTTGCCGATCAAGGCAATGCGCTGCATCTCCTGATTTCCGGATTCTGACCTATTTGATCGGGCAATCCGGCGACAGGCGCATGTCGAGGTAGTTGTCCACCGAGCGCATCATGTCGTCGAGCTCGTGCTCGTAGAAATGGTTGGCGCGGGGGATTTCCTCATGGTGGATCGTGATGTGCTTCTGGGTCCGCAGCTTGTCGACCAGCTTCTGCACCGCGCCCGGCGTCACCACCGTGTCGCTGGCGCCCTGGATGATGATGCCCGAGGAGGGGCAGGGGGCGAGAAAGCTGAAGTCGTACATGTTGGCCGGCGGCGAGACCGAGATGAAGCCGCGCACCTCGGGCCGGCGCATCAGGAGCTGCATCCCGATCAGCGCGCCGAACGAATAGCCGGCGATCCAGGTGGTCGAGGCCTCGGCATGGATCGACTGCACCCAGTCGAGCGCGGCGGCGGCGTCGCTCAGCTCGCCGATGCCGTTGTCGAACGAGCCCTGGCTGCGGCCGACGCCGCGGAAGTTGAAGCGCAGGGTGGCGAAGCCGCGGTTCACGAAGGTCTTGTACATCGCCTGGGTGATCCGGTCGTTCATCGTGCCGCCCGCCTGCGGGTGGGGATGGAGGATCATCGCGACGGGCGCGCGCGGGCGCGGGCCCGGCTGGAAACGGCCTTCGAGGCGGCCTTCGGGGCCGGGGAAGATGACTGCGGGCATGGGCTCTCGCTCTCGGATCGAAGCGTCGCTTCGCCGGGCCGGCTGGAAATCCGCGGCCGTTCCGGCAAAGGACTGTGACAGGAAGTCAGGCGCTATATAGAAGCCCTTGTCCCGAAAGCAACTTTTTCACAATGGCGAATATACCCATCTACCTCGACCATGCCGCGACCACGCCGCTGCTTCCCGCGGCGCGCGCGGCATGGCTGGAAGGGGCGGCGATCTGGGCCAATCCCTCGAGCCCCCATGCCGCCGGCCGCGCCGCGCGGGCCGCGCTGGAGGAGGCGCGCGAGCGGGTGAGGGCAGCGCTCGGGTGGAGCGGCGAGGTGGTCTTCACCTCAGGCGCGAGCGAAGCGCTGGCCCTGGCGATCACCCGTTGTAGCCTGCCGCTGGCCGCGGTCTCGGCCGTGGAGCACGAGGCGGTGCTGCGGCACCTCAAGCTCACCGGGGAAGGATCGATGCTGCCCGTCGACGCGGACGGCTGGGTCGATCCCGCGTCCGCCGCGCTGCCCGGCCTGGTCGCCGTCCAGCACGTCAACAACGAGACCGGCGTGATCCAGCCCATCGCAGAAATCGCCGCCGCCGTGCGTGGGGCGGGCGGATTGCTGCTGGCCGACTGCGCCCAGAGCGCGGGCAAGCTGGCCTTGCCCGAGGCCGACCTGATCGCGCTGGCGGCGCACAAGTTCGGCGGACCGATCGGCATCGGCGCGCTGCTGGTGCGCGACTGGGCCATGCTCACGCCCGGCGGCGGGCAGGAGCGCGGCTATCGCGGCGGGACCGAGAACCTGCCCGGCGTCCTCGCCATGACTGCGGCGCTGGAAGCCGGAACCGATTGGCGGGGCGAGGCCGCTCGCCTGCGCGCCCGGCTCGAAGCCGGCATCGTCGAGGCCAGCGGCGAGGTCGTGGCCGCCGCCGCGCCGCGCATCCCGACGATCGGCGCCTACCGGATGCCGGGCAAGTCCGCCGCCGCGCAACTGATCGGCTTCGACGCCAAAGGCATCGCGGTCTCGGCCGGCAGCGCCTGCTCTTCGGGCTCGCTGCGCGGCAGCCATGTGCTGGCGGCGATGGCCTTTTCCGGCGCGGCCGAGGTCGTCCGCGTCTCGATCGGCCGCGAGACCACGGAGGCCGAGATCGACGCCTTTCTCGCGGCCTGGCGCGCGCTCCGGCCGGAGAGGACGGCGGCATGATCTATCTCGACTACCAGGCGACCACGCCGCTCGCCCCCGAGGCGCGCGAGGCCATGCTGCCCTGGCTTTCCGGGCCGGAAGCCATGGGCTTCGCCAATCCGCACAGCCCGCACCGCCCCGGCCGCGCGGCGGCGGCGGCGATCGAGGTCGCGCGCGAGCAGGTCGCGGCGCTGCTGCCGCCCGGCGGGCGCGTGGTCTTCACCGGCAGCGCGACGGAGGCGATCAACCTCGCGATCCTCGGCCGGAAGCCCCGGCAGGCGGCGGTCTCGGCCATCGAGCACGCCGCCGTGCTCGACACCGCCGCCGCCAGCGGCGCCCGCGTCCGGACGCTCGCCGCCGATGGCGAGGGCATCGTCGCCGTCCAGCCGCTCGATCCCGGCACCGATCTCGTCGCGGTCATGCAGGTCAACAACGAGATCGGCACGATCCAGCCCGTCGCCGCCTGGGCCGAGGCCGCCCATGCCGCGGGCGCGCTGTTCCTCTGCGACGCGGTCCAGGGCGCGGGCAAGCTCGCCGCGCCCGAGGGGGCTGACCTCGTCGCGCTCTCCGCCCACAAGCTCTACGGCCCCAAGGGCGTCGGCGCGCTGTGGATTCGCGAAGGGGTGGACCTCGCCCCGCTGATCCACGGCGGGGGGCAGGAGGCCGGCCTGCGCTCCGGCACCCTGAGCCCGGCGCTGATCGCCGGCTTCGGCGCGGCGGCCGCGCTCGCCAGGGTGCGGATGGCGGAGGACGCGGCGCAGGTGGAGCGGCTGTGGAGCCTCGCCTGCTCGCTGCTGCCGGACTGGACTCTCAACGGCAGCGCCGAGCGGCGCTGGCACGGCAACCTCAACCTGCGGCGCGAGGGGCTCGACGTCGCCCGGCTGATGTCCGACTGCCGCGACCTCGCTTTCTCCGCCGGTTCGGCCTGCGCCAGCGGCTCGGGCCGGCCGAGCCACGTCCTGCGCGCGATCGGCCTTGCTGACAGCGATGCAAAAAGCTCTGTGCGGCTGGGTTTTGGCCGCTATACGACAGAAAAAGACATTGAGGATGCCTGCGCTCGAATCGAGGCCGCCGCAACGGCCCAAAGGTATTGAGGGCACAGGGAGTTTGAACGTGGTCAGCGTCTGTTTCGTCACCGCAGAGGGCGCCAGGGTGGGCGCCGAAGCCTTGCCCGGCACGCGCCTGCTGGAGGTTGCCCAGGCGGCCGGGATGCCGCTGGAGGGCACCTGTGAGGGGCAGATGGCCTGCTCCACCTGCCACGTCATCGTCGCCGCGGACTGGTTCGACCGGCTGCCCCCCGCCTCGGACGACGAGGAGGACATGCTCGACCTCGCCGCCGGCGTCTCGCGCACCAGCCGCCTGTCGTGCCAGATCGTGCTCGACGCGGCGCTCGACGGGATCGAGGTGCGGATTCCGGGGGAAAGCCGCGACATGCAGCTCGGCTAGGCTTGGCGGGCGGAATCGCGGCCTGCTAGAGCGGCCGGCGATATGGTTGACGTCACCGAACCCGATCCCTTCGACGCGATCGTCGATGCGCCGTTCGACAGCGCGCTCAGCGAACGCTACCTCGTCTATGCGCTCTCGACGATCACCGCGCGCTCGCTGCCCGACCTGCGCGACGGGCTGAAGCCGGTCCACCGCCGCCTGCTCTGGGCGATGCGCCAGTTGAAGCTCGATCCCAGCCAGGCCTTCAAGAAGTCGGCCCGCGTCGTCGGCGACGTGATCGGCAAGTACCACCCGCACGGCGACGCCTCGGTCTATGACGCGATGGTCCGCCTCGCCCAGGATTTCTCGCTGCGCTATCCGCTGGTCGAGGGTCAGGGCAACTTCGGCAACATCGATGGGGATAATGCCGCTGCCTATCGCTATACCGAGGCGCGGCTGACGAAAACCGCGATCCAGCTGATGGCCGGGCTGGACGAGGGCACGGTCAATTTCCACCCTACTTACAATGGGGAAGAGGAAGAGCCCGAGATATTCCCGGGGCTCTTTCCGAACCTCCTCGCCAACGGCTCGACCGGGATCGCGGTGGGCATGGCGACCTCGATCCCCAGCCACAACGTCGCCGAGATCATCGACGCGACCCTGCTGCTGATCGACAATCCCCATGTCGAGCACGCCGAGCTGATGCAGGTCTTCCAGGGGCCGGACTTCGCCACCGGCGGCCTGGTGGTCGACAGCCCGGCGGCGATCTCCCACGCCTACGAGACCGGCAAGGGCGCGATCCGGGTGCGCGGGCGGTTCTCGACCGGGCGCGACGCGGCGGGGAACTGGGAAGAGACGGGAATCGAGAAGCTGGGCGGCGGGCAATGGCAACTCGTCGTCAGCGAGATTCCCTACATGCTCCAGAAGGGCAAGCTGATCGAGCAGGTCGCCCAGCTCATCGCCGACAAGAAGCTGCCGATCCTGGAGGACGTGCGCGACGAGAGCGACGAGCAGATCCGCATCGTCTTCGTGCCCAAGAGCCGCAACGTCGACCCCGAGCTGCTCAAGGAATCGCTCTACCGCCTGACCGACCTCGAAGGGCGCTTCAGCCTCAACCTCAACGTGCTCGACGCGACGCGGACGCCGGGCGTGCTCGGGCTCAAGCTGATCCTCCAGGAATGGGTGATCGCGCAGATCGACATCCTCCTGCGCCGCAGCCAGCACCGGCTCGACAAGATCGCGGCGCGGCTGGAGCTGGTCGAGGGCTACATCGTCGCCTACCTCAACCTCGACCGGATCATCGAGATCATCCGCACCGAGGACGAGCCCAAGCCGGTGATGATGGCCGAGTTCGAGCTGACCGACCGGCAGGCCGAGGCGATCCTCAACATGCGGCTGCGCTCCCTACGCAAGCTGGAGGAGATGGAGCTGCGGCAGGAGCGCGACGACCTTCTGGCCGAGTAGGCGGAATTGCAGAAGCTGCTCGACAGCCCGGCCCGCCAGCGGACGCGATTGAAGCGCGATCTCAATGCCTTGCGCAAGGATTATGCGGAAGACACTGCGCTCGGCCGGCGCCGCACGACGATCGCCGAGGCCGCGCCGCGGGTCGAGTTCTCGATGGACGCGATGATCGAGAAGGCGCCGGTCACGGTGATCCTCTCGGCCAAGGGCTGGATTCGCGGGGCGAGCGGGCACGAGCCGCTCGACAAGGAGTTCAAGTTCAAGGAGGGCGACGGGCCGGCCTTCGCGGTCCATGCCCAGACCACCGACAAGCTGCTGATCGCCTGCGACAACGGGCGGTTCTACACGCTCGGCGCGGACAAGCTGCCCTCGGCGCGCGGCTTCGGCGAGCCGGTGCGGACCATGCTCGACATCGACGCCGAGGCGCAGATCGTCGCCCTGCTGGTCCACCGCCCGGGCGCGCAGCTCCTGCTCGCCTCGAATGTCGGGCGCGGCTTCGCCGCCGAAGCGGGCGAGCTGCTGGCCGAGACCCGCAAGGGCCGCGGAGTGATGAGCACCAAGCCCGGCGTGAAGCTCGCCGTCGTCCGCGAGATCGCGCCCGAGCACGACCACGTCGCCGTGGTCGGCGACAACCGCAAGCTGGTGCTGTTCAGCCTGGAGGAACTGCCGGTGCTGGCCAAGGGCCAGGGCGTCACCCTCCAGCGCTACCGCGACGGCGGGCTGGCCGACGCGATCACGCTGAAGCTGGAGGACGGCCTGAGCTGGAAGATGGGCGGCGAAAGCGGCCGGACCCGCACGGAGAGCGACATGCGCCTCTGGAAGGTCGCCCGCGGCGCGGCGGGGAGATTGCCGCCCAACGGATTCCCGCGCGACAATAAGTTCTGCCCCCGAAGATACTCCCCTGTTTGCGAAGCGAATGGGAAGGGGAACCGCCGATTGTCGACATTCCCATCTTCGTCACCCCGGGCTTGACCCGGGGTCCCGCTTTCTTTTTCCGACGCCCGCGCAGGAAGAAGCGGGGCCCCGGATCAAGTCCGGGGCGACGAGGTGTGGGAGGGAAGGAGAGGGAGGCAGACATGTCTGATCACCCGCTGGCGAATGCGGGGTACGCCGGGAAGGAAGGACGCAGGCGGGAAACGGCCGGCGGTAGGTGCCTGAACCGAACAGGCTTGGCTTCGCATGTTTTGGCGGTGCGAACGGCCGGAAGGGTCACGCGAAACCCGCCGGCTCGGCCCTGAAGATGGCTAAGGACAGGAGGCGGGTCGGGCTCGC
>CALLNA010000079.1 GCA_938005655.1 uncultured Novosphingobium sp. | reverse complement strand
CGCGCGACGCCGTTGGCGGTGAGGCGCATCACCGGCTGCAAGCCGTGCCGGTCGGCCGCGTTGTCGGGCGGGACGACCTGGCCGTTGCGGATCGTGTAGGCGGTCGACGGCGGCGGAACGACGCCCTTCTCGGCCCAGGCCATCAGATCCTGGATCGACTGCTGGAAGATGCCCGGCTCACCTCCGCCAAGGCCATGGCGGCCGTTGTCGTGCAAGTAGAAGCGCATCATGTCGTTTGCCTTCGCCGTCCCCAACGTGTGCTGGATTCTCTCGGCATAACTGGCGTTGAACAGCGGCCAGGACAGGTTGTCCGACCGGCCCTCGATGATCATCACCTTGGTCTTGATATCGCCGGTTTCGATACGGCCGCCCATGGTGCGGTAATTCGAGTGCGTCAGGACGCTGATGTCCTTGCGCTGCGGATACTTGGGCGAGCCGTCCGCGTTGCGGTACTGGTCGTAGCTCCGCATCCCGGGGATGTTGCTGTACCGCGGGTAGTAGTACATCGCGAGGATGAAGCGGTTGTTGACCCGGATCTTGCCGCCGACCCGCAAGGCGCCCAGCAGGAGCTGGCTGTTGACGATGGGCGACACGTTCCCGAAGACGTTGGTGTTTGTACCGGTCAGGGTCAGCGAACCCGTGGCGGGATCGAGCTTGCCCATCAGGCTGAACCGACGGCGGTTGTCGCTGGGCTCGCCCACCACGCGGGTCGGATCGACCGTGCGGACCTTGCCGTCGGGGGCATAGACCCAGAACTCCAGGTAGTTGTCGCCGGTCGTGCCGAGCGCGGGGACCGTCGCCGGATCGAGCTGGACCGCGATCGGCGCGCCTGCCGCATCGCGAGTGATCCCGGTGATGGTCGCATAGCCATCGACCTTGGCCGCCTTCAGGTAGTTCGGCGGGTTGACCCCGGCATAGCCTGGCTTCGTCCAGAAATCCTCCTCGTAGGTCGGATCGGCGAGGCGGATGTCGATCGGATCGACCAGCGGCACGAGGTTCTTGAAATGGTTGCCGATGATCGGGAGGGGGTAGCCTGCCGAGATGAACTCGTTGAGGACGGATTTCTCTTCCTCGTTGAGCCCGGCATAGATGTCGCCCGTGCCGCCGGGAACGGCCGCTGCGGCGATGGCGTCGCGCTTGGCCTGGGGGATCGCCATCGTGTAGAGCGCCTGCCAGTGGAACGAGTGGAACGTGGCGACGCCCGTGGGCCCCAGGCATTGCGGCTGCACGCCGTCCCAGACGCCGGTGGTGTTCTCGGCCGCGGCCATCGAGACGATCCCGCCGCCGCTGCATCCCCAGAAGTAGCTGTAGATCTTGGCGGTGTTGCCGTAGAGCTTGTTGGCATAGGCCTTGGCGACCTTGGTCGCGGCTGCCTCGTGGCGATGGCTGGCGACGGCGTTGGCCGTGCTAGCGCTCATCCAGTTCACCGAGAAGGCGCCATTGGTGAAGGCCATCCGGTTGTCGACGACGCCGCCGCCGGAGGGATGCTGCTGCTCGAAGGAGCGGTTGCGCCAATATTCCTTCGCCGGGAAGCGGAAGACGTAATCCTGCCGGAACAGGGTCGGCGTCTGGCGCACGTAGGACGGCAGGGTGGCCACCGTCTTGGTCGCCGGGAAATGGCCCGTGACCTGCGTATAGGGGATCAGCGGGCCGCCGTCGGGCACCTGGAAGGTCAGTTGTTCGGTCTTGTCGACGACGAAGGTGCTCTCGTTGTAGTCGGGATCGGTGCAGGTCCCGTCGATCAGCAATTGCGGCTCGACGCCGACGTCCCGGTCGATCTGGCGGATGGGGGCGAACTTGCACTCCTCGGCCTGGGCCGGCGAGGCCGCCAGCAGGCCGCCGAGCGCCAACGCACCCGCCGCCGCGGTGACGCGCAATGCCCCCCGCGCGGAGACTCCGCGCCCGTGTTCCGCCAAAGCCGCGATATCGATGAAATCAAGCAATGCCATGGCTGCTCTCCCCTGTTCACGCCGCGGCGGTTGGTCGCCGTCGGAATCGTTCCGAATGCAAACTACCCGCGGCGCGCAGGTTGTAAAGCGTCACTATGTGTCAAAGTGTCCGACCCATACCTAGCGCAGGGGCGCGGGCAGGCTCAGGCGATAGACGAGGACCCGGCTGTCGTTGTCGAAGGCCGAATCGCAGGACCGGCCGGACATCCGGCAGCGCCGTGCGATGAAATCGTTGTCGTTGCCGACGAGCAGGAAATAGTCGGCCGGATGATCCGGCTCCAGCACCGGCACGAGATCCAGCGCCTCCCATTTCTCGGACAGCGCCGCGATAGAGAGGCCGTAGCGCGCGAGTTGCGCGGGATCGAGCATGTTCACCAGCTCCACCCACGCGGCCGGGACGATGCCCGGTTTCAGCGCCAGGGCGGCAGGGTCCCGCAGCAGCGACTTGGCGCCGGTCTCGTACTCGGTCCCGGCAAGATTGGTCGCGCCCGCAAGATCGACCAGCAGGATGCTCTTGTAGACGATGGGCGCGGAGCCCGCGGCGCCCAGCCCCGCACTGTCGCGCGCGAGCATCAGGAACCTGTGGCCATCGAGGGCGCGGATCTCGCTCTGCGCGGCGGTGCGGTCGGGCGCGCCGCCATCGCCCGCCTGGGTATAGGCCGGCAGTTGCACCACGTGATGCGCGACAGGCCGGTCCGGCGTCGGCGTGCGGCTCACGTCATAGACCAGCACGCGGATGGCCGTGCGGCCCGCAGCATTGCCCGCGGCGCTGTCCTGCACCAGCGCGCTCTGCAAGGCCACGAACAGGGTGCGGCCATCGGGCGACAGCGACACGCCTTCCGGCCCCTGGTTGTTGCGCCGGCCGGTGTCCGGCGCCTGCAACGAACCGAAAGCGGGCCGCCCGCCGCGCTGCGGCGCGATCGCCGCGGGCGGACGGATCACGCCGCGCAGACGCCCGCGCCGGTCGAAATAGTACACGTTGGCGGCATATTCGTCGCCGACGTAGAAGCCGCCGTCGCGCGTGAATTGCAGGGCTTCGGCATCGATCGACACCTTGCCCCTGCCGACGCCGCTTGCCGGCGCGGGCAGGGCCATGCCGCGCTCCACCACCGTGCCCGCCCCCGGATCGGCGCCGGTGAAGGGCTGCCCGCGAAAATCGCGCAGCACCAGCCCGCCTGCGGGAACGAGCGTGAGCCGCCCGTCGCCCGGCGCGAAGCGGATGCGGAAACGCTCCAGCCGCGCGCGATAGTCGAAGAACAGGTTCGCGGCGGGATCGTTGCGCCCCCGGTCCGGCAGGGTCCAGAGGATACCCTCGTAGTGGTCGCCGACGCGCTTCCAGCTTCCCGGCGCGACCTGCAACGAGGAGAACGACCCCAGGGTATCGCCGAGGAAGTCGACCGTCCCCGCGGCCAGCCGCCCGGTGCCGACCAGCCCGTGGCTGACGAAGGTCTCGCCGTTCAGCGAGACGCTGCGCGCGCCGCCGGCCCGCTCCAGGTGCGGCCGGGTGACGGGCTCCTCCCCGCCGGCCACGGCGGGGAAGGCCAGCAGCAGCCCCAACAGGATCGGCGCGGCGCGCATGACGTCAGAAGTTGAAGCTGATCGTGCCGAACACCTGCCGCGGCGCCGAGGCATGGAACACCTGGAAATCGCCCGCGACGGTGTTGGTGTCGCCGTTGGCGAGGATACCCGAATCGCTCGGCGCGAAGGCGCTGTTGTCGAGGTTCGCCGCGTAGCGCTTGTTGGTCAGGTTGGTGACGTTCAGCGACAGCTTCGCCCCCTTCAGGATGCCGATGTTGCCGAAGTCGTAGCCCAGGCCCAGGTCCATCGTGAAGTAGCCGGGGAAGCTCTGGTCGTTGGTGTAGGTGTAGTAGCGGCGCCCGGTATATTTGCCCTGCACCGAGGCGGAGAAGCCGTTGCGCTTCACGCTCAGCATGGAGGCGAGCATCACCTTGGGCGTATCCACCTGCTGCTTCCCGGCGGTGGGCAGCAGCACGGCGGTGCTCCCCACGGCCCAGCTCAGATCGTCGTCATAGGTGGTCTTGTTGAGCGAAGCCGAATTGTACCAGCTCAGCCAGGGCAGCGGCTTCCACAGCACGCCGAGCTCCGCGCCCCGGCTCGTCACGCTGCCGGCATTGTGGAACGAGTTGGCGCATCCCGCGCCGGCGGTCGGGCAGGGCTTGTACTGTAGCAGGCGGTTGTCGAACTTCACGTAATAGCCGCTCAACGAAAGCTGCAACCTGCGGCCGACATAGCGATAGCCGCCTTCGAAGCTCTTCGACGTCTCCGGCGTCAGCGTCGACTTCATCAAATCCCAGGTGGACTGGTTCACCGATTGCGGGCCGAGCTTGAAGCCGCCCTGGTACATGGCCATGTTCTCGGCATAGCTCGCGAACAGCTCGTGCTCGGGCGCAACCTGCCAGTGCACGCCCACCTCCGGCAGGAAGTAGTCCTTGGCGACCAGCGAGCCGGTCGCGAACTGGCTGCCCGTCGGTGACGTCGGCGCCGGCGTCTTGGCGATGCCGGGCAGCGCGGTGGCGTCGGACCGCGCGTAGGTGCCCTTGAAGCCGAAGTCGATGCTCAGCGTGTCGTTGAACAGCTTGATCGTGTCCTGCACGTAGAACTGCCGCGTCTTCCACCGGGTCTCCTGGACCCATTGCGCGGTGTTCGGCTGGCCCTGGAGGTATTGCCCCAGGTCGAACGGACCCGTGACGTTGCTCCAGATATAGCGCGCGGCACTGCTGGTGTTGTCCTCGATCCAGAAGCCGGCCTGGAACTGGTTGAAGCCGACGTTCCAGCTCAGGCTGGCCAGCCCACCGGTGCGGTCGATGGTGTAGCGCGTATCGCGGATCTGGACGGGAACGTCGTCGGCCGTGGTCGGAGTGCCCTGGGTGGATACGCCGGCGATCCAGTTGTTGCCGGCCCCCTTGTCGTTGTGGTGATAGACTTGGAGGTGCAGCTTGAGCGACTTGGTGATGTCGAAGTCGCCGGCCAGGTAATACAGATCGTCGTCGCGCAGGATCTGGCCGTTGGTGTAGGTATAGTCGCCGCTGTTCGGGCAAGCGGTCTTGTCCGATCCCAGGGTGCAGGAGGCGATGGCGAGGTAGCCGTTCCAATCCGGCGCCATGCCGCCCCAGTCCCAGCCGCGGCGATCGAGCATCGCCTTCGACAGATAGACGTCGTCGGCCTGGTTCGTGCGCGACAGGTCGACGAAAGCGGTGATCTTGCCGCCGTCGAACCGGTACACCGCCTTGCCGTTGAACTGCTTGCCGGTGGACCAATTCCCGGCGCCCTGGTTCACGAACAGGTCCTGCCGGGTATATTGCCCCGAGAGATAGGCCGAGAAGCCGCCGTGCTCGCCGGTGTCGAAGCGGACGAAGGTGCGCAGGCTGTTCGCGCTGCCGAAGGTCTGGCTGACAGCCAGCCCCAGGTCCTGGCGCGGGTCACTGCTGATGTAGGTCATCGCGCCGCCCAGGTTGCTGGTCGAGGGGATGCCGAGGCCGGCGATGCCGGTCGCGAGGTCGGCGCGGCCGAGGTTCTCGGAGATCAGCGCGCGGCTGATGGTGAGGCCGTTGTAGTTGTTGTAGGCGCCGTCGCCGAGCGGCATTCCGTCGAGCGTGTAGCCGAGGTGGGTGGTGCTGAAGCCGCGCACCTGGAGCGAGAGCGACTGCTCGTTGACGCCCAGTGCGTCGATCGACTGCGCGCTCACGCCCGGCAGGAAGTTCAGCGCCTTCTGCACGCTGGTACCCGGGGGCAGGACTTCGAGGTTCGACGGCACCAGGGTCGAGACCGAGCGGGTCTCCCCGCTGCCGATGACCACGATCTCCGCGCCCTCGCCGCCGTTGGCTTCAGCGGCGTCGGAAGCGTCCGCGTCCGCCGCCTTTGCCTGCGCGGCGAAGGTGACGCAAACGGCCGCCGTTACGGCGAAAACGGATTTCTGCAACATCAAAGACCCCCAACTATTGCAAGCGCCGCAAGGACTTGCGTCCGCGGCGCCGGTACTGTCAGGGCGCGCCTATTCCACGCGTTGATGACGGTTTCGCTACAGTGCCGGATACAGGACACGGTCCTGTCGCAATCGTGGCGTGGAACCCGCCCACGGCCACGCAATCGGCCTCGACGCCGGACCGGCCAGGGTCATCATCAGGCAAAGACCCGACACCTCAGGCGCCTGAAGGCTTGCGAATGTCGAAGGAAAACTGGAGCGGGCGAAGGGATTCGAACCCTCGACCCCAACCTTGGCAAG
>CALLNA010000078.1 GCA_938005655.1 uncultured Novosphingobium sp. | reverse complement strand
TCCGCCACCTCGCGCAACTGACCGGGCGATAACGCGCGAAGCGCCAATGGATCGGAGATCCGGTCCAACAAGGGGGTCTCGGGCAAGGTGCTCATGGCGCCGCTATTACACATCTGCGACAACTCTGTCGATTACGTTGGGATTCATGGGAACCTTTGCCGCCTTCGGCCATTGTACGTGACTTCCGCATCGAACCGCCCTCCTGCATGGCGGATTGCGCATCCGGTCATCTTCGGGGTCATCCCGGCCGATTGCCTGCCGCCCGGATATCTGTTGCTGTGCCTGAAACGCGCATGAACGAAGAGGGTGCCCAGTGGACAGGATCGAGCGGCTGGAGGCGATCGAGGAGATCAGGAACCTCAAGGCGCGCTATTTCCGCCTGATGGACACCAAGCAGTGGGACGCGCTGCCCGATCTGTTCACCGCCGACCTGCGGATCGTCACGCCGGACGGGCGCGTCTGGCTCGAGGGCGGGGACGCCTATGCCGCTAGCCTGAAGTTCGGGCTGGCCGAGGCGGTCTCGCGCCACCAGGGCCTCACCGCCGAGATCGAGGTTGCGGACGCCGAGACCGCCAGCGCGATCTGGGCGATGCAGGACGTGATCGAATGGCCCGACCGCCACCCGCGCGAGGGCTGGAAGGCGATCCTCGGCCGCGGCCACTATCACGAGACCTACCGCCGCGAGGGCGGGCGCTGGCGCATCGCCACGCTCTCGCTGACGCGCATCAGCCTGGACATAAGCTGGCCCGAGGACGCCGAATGACCGCATTGCCTTCCGAGCTGCCGCAGGCCGACCGCTTCGGCCCGTGCGACGACAATCCCTATTGGAACGAGAGCGTGTGGTTCTCGGTCTCGATCCCCGAGCGGCGGATGCACGGGATGATCCAGTACTATTTCCGCCCGAACATGGGCCTGCTCAACGGCGGGCCGTGCCTGTGGGACCCCTCGGGCCAGTTCCAGTGGAACTGCCTCTACTACAACTGGGCTCATCTCCAGGCCCTGCCGCCGGGGCAGGAGAAGTTCGCCATGCGGGCGCGCAACTCGCTCGCCGTGCGGGTGATCGAGCCGCTGACCCGCTACAAGATCGACTACGACAAGGACGGCTTCGCGCTCGACCTCGAATGGACCGCGGTCGGCCCTTGCCATGAGCTGAAGACCGGCGACGCCGGCCAGCGGGCGACGGCGAAGTTCCATATCGAGCAGCCCGGGCGGATGACGGGCACGATCCGCCGGCACGGCGAGGAATTCGCCGTCGACTGCTGGTCGATGCGCGATACCTCCTACGGCGCGCGCGACTACGAATCGCTGGCGCGCGGCGGCTATTTCTGGGGGATCGGCGCGGGCGGCAGCTTCCATGCGCTGTGCATGGGAGCGGGCCGCGAGGCCAGGGCGATCGGCGGCTACATCATGCGCGACGGGCAGATGGCGAGCCTCGTCTCGGGCCGGCGCGAGGTGCTCGAATGGGGCAGGCTCGGCCCGGCGCGGGTCCGGTTCGAGGGCGAGGACACGCTCGGCCGGACGATGCGCGCGACGGGCACGATCGACCCCGGCCTGGTCTTCACCGGCTATACCGACCACTCGGTGGTATGGTCGCTGGTCGAATGGGACTGGGACGGCGCGACCTGCTGGGGCGACAACCAGGAGTTCTGCCCCGACGAGACCTTCCGCCGCATCGCCCGCGGCGAGATCGCGCTGGAGGACCGGGCATGACCAGCGGACTGGGCCAGATCGTCATCGTCAACGGCACCTCGGGCTCGGGCAAGTCGACCACCTGCGAGCTGTTCCAGCGCCGCGCGCAGGACTACTGGCTGCTCTACGGCATCGACCACTTCACCGCGAACACGCTGCCCGCGCAGTTCGGCCACCACGGCCCGCGCGCCCGCGAGGGAATCTACGCCCACCCGGTGGACGAGGCCGATCCCGGCGGGCCGCTGCGCTGGAGCTTCGGGTCGGAGGGGGTCAAGGCCTTCGCCACGCTGCACGAATGGCTCGCCGCCGCCTCGCGCCAGGGCTGCAACGTGGTGTTCGACCACCTGCTGCTGACCCAGACTCCGGTGCTGGCGGACTGCGTCTGGCGGTTGGAGGGCCTGCCGGTCCTGCTGGTCACGCTGAAGCCGCCGTTCGAGGTGCTGGAGCGCCGCGTCGCCGAGCGGCGGATGGACAAGAAAATCCCGACCGACATCCTCGGCGAGGACGCCGCGAGGAAGATCATCGACCGCCTGACCCGGCTGCGGCCGTGGTTCTACGAGGCGGTCTATGCCAACGAGGTCGCCGACCTGACCATCGACAGCGACCGGCACACCCCCGAGGAGGTCTGCGCGATGATCGAGGCGCGGCTGGCCGAGGGGCCGGGCACGGCCTTCGCGGAGCTGAGGCGGCGCTATCCGCGGGCGTAGCGTCTCCTCTCCTCTGGGGAGGGGATTATGTAATCTGCACATCAGACCGGGCGGACGTTCCCACCCGTGTCGTCACCCCGGACTTGATCCGGGGTCCCGCTTTCCTTTTCCAGCATTGCGCAGGAAGAAGCGGGGCCCCGGATCAAGTCTGGGGCGACGAGGTTTGTGATGGCATCCTTGCAAACGACATGATCCCCTCTTGAGAGGTGTCAGGCCGCGCTATCCCGCCAGGCCCGCGGCGGCCCGCGCCGCCGCCTCGATTCCCGCCACGTCCGGCGCGCCCTTGGGGACCATCCAGCTTCCGCCGACGCAGAGCACCGCGTCGAGCGCGAGCCAGTTCGGCGCGGTCGCCTGGGTGATCCCGCCGGTCGGGCAGAACCGCGCCGCGCCGAAGGGGGCGGCGATGGCCTTGAGCGCGGCGATCCCGCCCGCGGCCTCGGCCGGGAAGAACTTGAAGCGGGTCAGGCCGAGGTCGAGGCCGAGCATGATGTCGGAGGCATTGGCCGTGCCCGGCAGGAAGGGAATGCCCGAGGCGACCGCCGCCTCGCCCAGCGCGGGGGTCAGGCCGGGCGAGACGATGAACTCCGATCCCGCCGCCAGCGCCGCGTCGAGGTCGCGCGGGTTGAGCACCGTGCCCGCGCCTACCACCGCGCCGGGAACCTGCTTCATCGCCTTGATGACGTCGACCGCCGCCGCCGTCCGCAGCGTCACCTCCAGCACCGGCAGGCCCCCTGCGACCAGCGCCTCGGCGATCGGCACGGCGTGGGCCGCGTCGTCGATCACGAGCACCGGGATCACCGGGGCCTTGCGCATGATCTGGTCGATCTGGGTCATTGCGGATGCTCCATGGCGAAGGCGGCCGCGGCGCCGAACAGGCCCGGCTGCGGGTGGGTGATGAGCTTGACCGGCAGGGCGGCCATCAGCCCCTCGAAGCGGCCCTTGGCGCGGAACCGCTCGGCAAAGCCCGAGCGGACCAGCGTCTCGCGGATGCGGAAGCCGAGGCCGCCGGCGACGACCACCCCGCTCGCGCCCTGGGCCAGGGCGATGTCCCCGGCGACCGCGCCGAGCGAGAGGCAGAAGCGGTCGACCGCGGCGGCGGCCAGGCTGTCCTCGCCGGCCATGCCGCGCTGCCACAGGGTCTTGTCGTCGACCGGGGTGATCGCCCGGCCTTCGAGCGCGGCGAGCGCCTCGTAGATGTCGACGATGCCGGGGCCGGAGACCACGCGCTCGACCGAGACCCGGCGATAGCGCTGGCGCAGCCGGGCGAGGATCGCGTCCTCGATCCCGTCGAGCGGGGCAAAGTCGATGTGCCCGCCCTCGGTCGCCTGGACGCGGTAGCCGCCCCCCTCGTTCATGGGATGGCCATCGCGCCAGACGTGGGCGACGCCGAGCCCGGTGCCGGGACCGACCACGGTCAGGGTGCCCTCGGCCGGCAGCGGCATGTCGGGCCCGCTGAGGTGGAGGAAATGCTCCGCCCCGGCCCGCGCCACGGCATGGCCGACCGCGGCGAAGTCGTTGACCAGGGTGTAGCGCTCGACCCCGAGCTTCTCGGGGATCAGCGCCGGGCGGATGATCCACGGGTTGTTGGTGAAGCGGATCAGCTCGCCATTGACCGGCCCGGCGATGGCGATTGCGGCGGCGCGGGGCAGGGGCGCGTCCTGCCGGGCGGCGAAGGCCTCCCAGGCGGTCTGGAACGAGGCGTGGTCCTCGGTCCGCAGCGTCGCCGGCTCGCCCAGCGCGATCCGGCCGTGCGACAGGTCGGCGATGGCGAAGCGGGCGTGGGTCCCGCCGATGTCGACCGCGACGAGCCGGCTCATCGGCCCGCCGCCCGCTGCGCCACGGCGAGGGCGCCGCGCAGGCCCGAATCGGCGCCGAGGCCGGGGGCGACGACGATCTCCCGCGGGTCGCCCGCGAAATAGTCGCCGCCGGCCGCCGCCGCGGCTTCGCGGACGCGCTCCAGCAGGCCCGTGGTCTCCATGACCCCGCCGCCGAGCACGATCCGGTCGGGCTGGAGCGTGGCCTGCCAAGTCGCGATGGCCTGGCCGAGATACCAGGCGACGACCTCCGCCTCCTCCGCGCCGAGCCCGGACAGCGGCTGGCCCCAGCGGGCGCGGATCGCCGGGCCGGCGACCAGCCCCTCCAGGCAGTCGCCGTGGAACGCGCAGTCCCCGGCAAAGCGGTCGCCGGGATGGCGCGGCACGCGGATATGGCCCATCTCGGGATGCGAGGCCCCGCGTAGCAGGGTGCCGTCGGCGATGAACCCGCCGCCGACCCCGGTGCCGACCGTGACGTAGAGCAGCGAGCGCCGGCCTTGCCCCGCGCCCCACAAGCTCTCGGCCAGGGCCGCGCCGTTGACGTCGGTCTCGATCCCGACCGGACAGCCGAAGGCCGCGCGGAACGGGCCGATCACGTCGGCGCCGTTCCAGTGCGGCTTCACCGTATGCGTGACATGGCCGAAGTCCGGCGCTTGCGGGTCGAGCTGGAGCGGGCCGAAGCAGGCGATTCCGATGGCGCCCGGCGCCAGGCCCTGGGCGCGGAACCAGGCGATGGCCCGGCCCAGCGTCTCGTCCGGCGTGGTCGTGGGCAGGCGTTCGCGGGCGCGGATCGCGCCGGCGCCGTCTGCGACGCCGAGGACGAATTTCGTCCCGCCGCCCTCGATCAATCCATATTCGGCCATCCTGCGCCCTGTTGTCCCAATAGGGCGGGGTTGGCAACGGATGAATGGGGGGGATGAATGGGGGGATGAACGGGGGGACGAATGGGGCGGACGGCGGGGCGTCCGCGCTGGACGCCGCCTGCTTGACCCTGCCGCCGCGCCGACCCTAGCTTCCCCGGCAAGCAGCAAGGGGAGAGACGATGCGCATCTGCCGGTTCAGCCTGGGCTCCGATCCCGCGCCGCGCCTGGGCGTGG
>CALLNA010000077.1 GCA_938005655.1 uncultured Novosphingobium sp. | reverse complement strand
CGGCCTGTTCGACATGATCGGCAACGTCTGGGAATGGACCGAGGACTGCTACGCTGTGCCCTATCCCGCCGCCGCGACGACCGAGGCGGCCGTCGAGCCCGCGCCGGGCGAGGCCTGCGCCCGCCGCTCGGTGCGCGGGGGGAGCTGGATGACCCGTCCCGACCGCAACCGGGTGAGCTTCCGCGGCCGCGATCCCGAGGGTGCCCGCTATTTCATGTTCGGATTCCGCGTCGCGCGCGACCTGTTGCCGGGAGAAGCCAAGTGAACCTGTCCCGGCGAACCCTGCTCGGCGCGGGCGCGGCCTTCCTGACCCTGCCCGCGACGCTGCGCGCGGCCGAGACCGTGGACGTGGTGATCGCGGGCGGCGGCCTTGCCGGCCTCTACGCCGCGCGGCTGCTGGCGGGCGAGGGGGCGAAGGTCGTGGTGCTGGAGGGCGCTGCCGATGTCGGCGGCCGCCTCAAGACCCTGACCCACCTGCCGGGCAGTCCCGAGGCCGGCGGGCAGACCATCGACGCGATGTACGCCCGCGTGCTGCGGACGACCTCCGACGTCGGGCTCTCGACCATCCCGCGGGTCGCGGCCGTGCCGGGCGACACGGTGATCGCGGGCGGCAAGGCGATGTCGGTCGCCGCCTGGGGGACCAGCGACGCCAACCGGCTGACCGGCGCGGCGCGCGGCCTGCCGCCGGGGCAGCTCTATTCCCACTATCTCGACGCCGCCAATCCCGTGCCCGAACTGGCCGACTGGCGCGCCGCGAAGTTCGCCGCGCTCGATCGCGAGGGGGTCGACCGCCTGCTGGCCCGCGCCGGCGCGGAGCCCGAGGCGCTGCGGCTGATGCAGCACTGGTTCGACGGCGGCCCGATGCCGGAAATGTCGGCCCTGTTCGCCTGCCGCAAGCGGCTGGTCGAGCAGTTCGGGGCCAAGGCCTTCTACCGGGTGAAGGGCGGTTCGCAGGGCCTGCCGCGGGCGATGGCGGCGAGCCTGGGGGACGCCGTGCGGACCGGGAGCCGGGTCGTCTCGATCGCGCAGGACCGGACGGGCGTGGAGATGCGCACCGCCGACGGCGGCCGGTTCCGCGGGCGCTTCGGGCTGGTCGCGCTGCCGTTCCCGGCGCTGCGCAAGGTCGAGCTGGGGCAGGGCGTGCCGCCCGGCCTCGGCCGCGCGATCCGCGAGCTGCCCTATTCGCGGATCGTCCTCGTCACCCTCGCGCTCAAGCGGCGCTTCTGGGAGGACGACGGGCTTCCGCCCGCGATGTTCGTCGACGGCTGGGTCCAGCGCGTGACCGCGACGCCGGGCCAGGACGGCGAGCTGCACAGCCTGTCCGTCTGGCTGCGCGGCGAGGTTCCGGACCTGTCCGATGCCGCGCTGGGCCAGGCGGTGATCGACGAGCTGGCCCGGCTGCGCCCCGCGACCCGGGACGCCCTGGCCCTGGCCGACGTGACCCGGTGGGACGCCTCGGCTGAGTCGGGCGGCGCCTATCACTATTTCGGGCCCGGCCAGATCGCCGCCCTGTTCGACGGGATGCGCCAGCCGTGGGGCTGGGTGCGCTTCGCCGGGGAGCATCTGGCGGACATGCAGCAGGGCATGGAAGGCGCCTGCGAGGCGGCCGAGCGCGAGGCGCTCGCCCTGCTGGCGGACTTGTAGGAGGTTTGCGATGGTTTCGTTCACGCTGAACGGCAAGGCGGTCTCGGTCGACGTGCCCGACAGCACGCCGCTGCTCTGGGTGATCCGCGAGCACATGAAGCTGACCGGCACGAAGTTCGGTTGCGGCGCGGGCCTGTGCGGGGCATGTACGGTCCATCTGGATGGCGAAGCCCAGCGGTCCTGCTCGGTCCCGATGGAAGCCGTGGCGGGCCGCAAGGTGACGACGCTCGAAGGACTTCCCGCCGGCCACCCGGTGCCGGCCGCCTGGATCGAGGAGGACGTGCCCCAATGCGGCTATTGCCAGCCTGGCATGATCATGGCGACGGCGGCCTTCCTCGCGCAGACCCCGAAGCCGACCGATGCCCAGATCGACGAGGCCATCACCAATATCTGCCGTTGCGGCACCTATTCCCGGATTCGGCGGGCGATCCATCGCGCCGCCGGTCAACCTAGTCCCGAAAGGAGAGGATGATGATCGACCAGTCCACCCATGAAATGCTGGCGCAGCCCCTGCCCGACGAGCAGGCGCGGCAACGCTTCGTCCTGTCGCTGAAGCGCCATCTGGCCGGCACCCTGCGGCCGGGCATGGCCGCGGTCTGGGCGCGCGAGGCGGAACCCGCCTTCGTCGCCGAGCACGGCCGCCCCCCGGCCGACCGCGATGAGGCCGAGCAGGCGCTCGACCGTTCCGCCGCCTATCGCTTCACCAAGGCGGTCAACCGGGTCAGCCAGGAGCTGATGTGGCAGGCGGTCGGCGAGACCGTCTATCGCGAGGAGGACCGCCTGCGCGAGGCCGCAGCCCGGCTGGAGCGCGAGCGCCCGGCGGGCGGCTCGCTGGAGCTTGACCCGCAGCTCGAGATCGAGCCGATCTACAAGGACTGCTACATCCACCTCCAGCCCGAAGGCTACGTGCCGCCCGATCCGGACGGCGACAGTATCATCGCCGGCGCCTTCTACGAAAGCGGCGGGCGGCTCTACTCGATGGGCCGCGGCATGAGCGGCGGCGATTCCAAGGCCGGCGCGGTGATCGGCTGGCTGCGCGAGCGCCGTCCTGGCTGGGAGCCGAAGCGCATCCTCGACCTCGGCTGCTCGGCCGGCGGCGCGGTCACGGTCTATGCCGAGGAGTTCCCTGATGCGGAGGTCCATGCGGTGGACCTCGGCTCGTCGATGCTGCGCTATGCCCACACCCGCGCGGAATCGATCGGCGTGCCGGTCCACTTCCACCAGATGGACGCGGGCCGCACCCGCTTCCCCGACGGGCACTTCGACCTGATCGTCAGCCACAACCTGTTCCACGAGATCTCCAGCGAGAAGCGCCGCGAGATCGCCAAGGAGACCGAGCGCCTGCTGGCCCCCGGCGGCATCGCCATCCACCAGGACGTCGACCTGCTGTTCCGCGGCAAGGCGCACTGGGAGGAGGCCGAGCGCGCCTACGACCTCAGCCACAACAACGAGCCGTTCTGGCTGGCCTACGCCACCTGCGACTTCGCCGCGGAGCTGAGGGAAGCCGGCTTCCCGACCCAGACGGTCAGCGAGCACAAGGTGCGTAAGACCGCCGGGCCGGGCTTCTGGTACGTCTTCGCCGCCGAGAAATAGGACGCGGCCGCCGCGGGCGGCGAAAAATCGGAATGCTGTAGATGATGGTCCGGCCCGGAACCGGCTCGCCGTCCTGGCGAGCCGGAATACCTTGGTGGCAGAGGGGGAAAGACGTTCGATGAGGGAACTTGGTGCCAAGGGCGCGCTATACCGCTGGTACGTGGTCGCCGTACTGCTGCTGGTCTTCATCCTCTCCTATTTCGACCGCTACATCCTCAGCCTGCTGGTCGATCCGATCAAGCAGGACCTGGGCCTCAGCAATTTCCAGATGGGCCTCCTGCTCGGGCCGGCCTTCTCGGTGGTGAACGTGCTGTTCGCGATCCCGCTCGGCTGGCTGGCCGACCGGGGCAGCCGCAAGTGGATCCTGATCGCGGGCATCTTCTTCTGGTGCACCATGACCGCGATGAGCGGCTTCGCCATGGCCTTCCTGCCGCTCGTCCTGCTGCGCGCCGGGCTGGGCATCGGCGAGGCGGTGGTCAGCCCCACCTCGATCTCGATCATCAGCGACTATTTCAGCCGCAGCACCCGTGCCCGCGCGCTGTCGGTCTATATGGCCGGGCCCTACCTCGGCGCGGGTCTGGCCTTCGGCATCGGCGGATTCCTGGTCCACTGGCTGGAGAAGGGCGGCTGGAACCTGGGCGGCTTCCAGCCTTGGCAGATGACCTTCTTCCTGGTCGGCCTGCCGGGCATCCTCCTCGGCTTCGTGCTGATGACCGTCCGCGAGCCGGCGCGCACCGACAAGGTCGCGGAGCCGGTCCCCGGGGCCAGCCGGGCCAGCGTCTGGCGCTTCATGCGGCAGCGCTGGCAGGCGTTCGGCGCGATCTTCGTCGGGGCAACCTGCAACTTCGCGCTGACCACGCTGACCTTCTGGAACGTGCCCCTGTTCCAGCGCGTCTATGGCTGGAGCATCGGCCAGACCGGCGCGGTGACGGGCGTGTTCTACTTCACCGCCGGCCCCATCGGCACGGCGCTGGCGGTCTGGGCGTCCCGCCATTTCGCGAAGACCGGCCCGGACTACGGCATGAAGGTGCTGATCCTCGGCCTGTTCGTCGCCATTCCGGCGAGCGCGCTCTATCCGATCATGCCGACCGCGGAACTGGCCGTGGTGCTGATGTTCGTCGCCTTCATGGGCAAGTCGATCGCGACGGCGGGCGGTCCCGCCTCGCTCTCGCTCGTCACCCCCGGCGACATCCGCGGGCAGTCGGCGGCGATCTTCACCGCGATCGTGACCGTGGTCGGCCCGATCTTCGGCCCGCCGATCATCGGCTGGGCGGTCGACGCCTCGGGCGATCCCAAGTTCGTCGGAACCGCGCTCAGCGCCTTCGTGACCGTGCTCGGCATCCCCTCGATCCTCTTCGTGCTCTGGGCGCGGCGCTATTACCGGACCGCGGTGGTGGAGCTGGAGCGCAGCCTGAAGGACGAGCCGGAGAACCTGCCGGCCTGATGGCGGCCCCCTTTCACGGACGTCATGACAGAATCTTCGCGTCCTTGCCGAGGGCGCGGGCGTGCATCAATGCAACTCCGTCTACTAATCCATTAAGATACTGATTTTACAATAAAAAATTTGAGGGCAAGCGGCTTGACAGCGCGGGTCCTATGGCATCATATAGATATAACGATGTAACGATATATATCGGCCGGACACGGCTACGGGAGGTTTTGTTGAAGCGGCCGCAAGGCCGGGTGGGGTCATCGCGGCTTCCAGTTCTCAAGGGCGGCTTGGGTCAATCGCCTATCATTCGGATTGGATGCGCTGGCGGTGCATTGCGGGGTCGCCCCGCGGTGATCGAATGGTTTTCAACGCGACATGAATTCACGATCGGGAATTCGTCCACAGTAAAACGGGGTGTGGAACAATGAATATCAAAGGGGGAATCTTCCATCTGAGCGTCAGCGTCTGCGCGCTTGCCGGCACGGCCTTTCCTCTCGCCGCCCAGGCTCAGGCCCAGCGCGAAGAGGTTTCGGCGCTCGACGACATCGTCGTCACCGCGCGCAAGAAGGAGGAAGGCATCCTCCAGGCGCCGCTCTCGGTCTCGGGCTTCACCGCCAGCATGCTGGCCGAGCGCAACATCACCGACCAGACCAACCTCGCGATGCAGACGCCGGGCTTCGACTACACGGCCCCCGGCGGCCTCAGCACGGCCCGTCCGGTCATCCGCGGCATGTCGCAGTCGAGCCGCGCGGGTGAGGAGACCAACGTCGCGACCTTCATCGACGGCGTCTATGTCGACGGCTTCAGCAGCTCCGCGGTCTTCATGGACGCCCTGGAGCGCGTCGAGATTCTGCGCGGCCCGCAGAGCGCGCAGTACGGCCGCAACAGCTTCGCCGGCGCGATCAACTACATCACCAAGAAGCCGACGATGGAATTCAACGCCGGCGCCTCGGCGGTCATCGGCGAGGACGGCCAGTACGGCATCAGCGGCTTCGTCAACGCCCCGGTGATCGCGGACAAGGTCGCCCTGCGCATCGACGGCGGCTACGAGGAGACCGGCGGCTACTATCGGGCCGCCGTCACCGGGCCACACCTCGCCCCCCGCAAGGCCTACGCCGTGCGCGGCGGCCTGCTGGTCAACTTTTCGGAGGTCGTGAAGGCCATCGCGCAGGTCAGCTACCAGACCGGCAAGACCAACACCTTCGCCCGCAACACCGTCGCGACCAACGATCCGAACCTGTGCTGCCGCTCGATCTCCAGCGGCACGCCCGCCGGCTTCGGCACGCTGTTCCGCGGCGAGATGCACACCAACCCCGATGAGGCCTTCACCTACGATCCGCGCGCCTTCGCCGGGTCGGAGGACATCTTCCACGCCAACCTGAACCTGACGGCGGACTGGGGCAACCTGCGCCTCACCTCGATCACCGGCTACGACAAGCGGACCTTCGACACCCTGTCGGACCAGGACCGTACGCCGGGCGGGACCACCTTCACCTTCACCTCGCGCGGCGGCCCGCCGTCGACCCGTACCGTGGTGATGCAGACCCTGTCGGGCACGCGCGAGGAGCGCGAAGCGTTCAGCGAGGAGCTTCGCCTGGAATCGCACAACGACGACAGCCTGATCAACTGGGCCATCGGCGGCTACTACAGCAAGCTCAACGTCGGCCAGGTCCGGCGCCAGGGCGGCGAGATCCTCTCCAACACCACGACCGGCGCAGCGCCGCCGGCCAATACGATCGCGGTGATCACCAACGGCGTCATCCCGATCGCGGAAATCACCGACGCCAAGACCGAATTCCTCTCGGCCTTCGGCTCGATCGACATCGCCATCACCAAGAACCTCACCCTCTCGGGCGAGGGGCGCTACACTTGGGAAACCAAGACGGTGAACAACTCCTATCTCAGCGCCGCCACCAACGGCGTCGGCTCGGGGCTGGAGGAGGTCAGCTTCAAGTACTTCACGCCGCGCGTGATCCTGGAGTTCAAGCCCAGCCGCGACCTGATGATCTATGCCTCGGCCGCGAAGGGCACCAAGTCGGGCGGCATCAATGCGGGCATCGCGGCGGTCGCCACCTCGGCCAACCCCTCGATCCTGCCGAGCTGGGCGAGCTACAAGCCGGAAACGGCCTGGAGCTATGAGGTCGGCCTGAAGTTCAGCGCGCTCAACAACCGCGTCCGCGGTTCCATCGCCGCCTACTACGTGGACTGGACCAACCAGCAGGTCTCGAACACGATCTTCGTGACCTCGGTCAGCCGGACCATGGTCGCGATCGCCAATGCCGCGAAATCCCGCGTCCAGGGCCTGGAGTTCGAAGGCTCGGCGGTGATCGTCGACGGCCTCGTGGCGAATATCGGCTACTCGCTCAACGACGGCAAGTACACCGACGCGGTGTTCTCGGGCTACAACGTCGAGAACTCCGCGCTCTACGGCTTCCCCGGCGGCGACGTCAGCGGCAAGCGCATCCAGAACACCTCGAAGCACACGGTGAACCTCGGCCTCGAATATTCGCTGCCGGTGTTCTCGGACTTCAGGTTCAAGGCGCGCGCCGACTACATCTACCGCAGCAAGCAGTACGATACGCCGGTGAACCTGGCCTGGACCCCGGCCTACAACACGATCAACCTCAACTTCGCGCTGGAGAACGACACCACTCGGATCGCGGCGTTCTGCAACAACGTCCTCAACGACCGCGGCGCGAGCGTCGGCTTCAACAGCCGCAACATCAACGGCGAGGTCGTCTACCAGATCCAGCCGCGCGAAGGCCGTCGTTGCGGCGTGCGGCTCAGCAAGACCATCCGCTGACGTTCGCTCACGTGATGGGTTTTCGATTGAAGAAGAAAGACTGACCTATGTTGGAAGCAGTTGGATTGCGGAAGGAATATGGTCCTACTGTTGCGTTGAAGGGATTGAACCTCGCGATCGGTCCCGGTGATATATATTGCATGCTCGGCGCCAACGGGGCGGGCAAGACCACCACAGTCAACTGCTTCCTCAACTTCATCAAGCCGACCTCGGGCCTGGCCCGGATCAACGGCATCGACGTCCAGGAAGACCCGATCGGGTCGAAGAAGCACGTCGCCTACATTCCCGAGAACGTCATGCTCTACCGCAACATGACGGGGCTGGAGAACCTGCGCTATTTCTCCAAGCTCGGTGGGCACGACTACAGCGCGGACGAATACCGCGCCCTGCTCGACCGCTGCGGATTGCAGCGGGAGGCCGTGGACCTCTACATCGACGGCTATTCCAAGGGGATGCGCCAGAAGGTGGGGATCGCCATCGCCTTGGCCAAGCAGGCCAAGGCGGTCCTGCTCGACGAGCCGACCTCGGGCCTCGATCCCAAGAGCAGCAACGAGTTCTCCGAGCTGCTGCTGGAGCTGAAGGCGGCGGGCGTCGCGATCCTGATGGTCACGCACGACCTGTTCCGCGCCAAGGAGACCGGCACCCGCCTCGGCATCATGCGCCAGGGCGAACTGGTGCGCGAGATGCTGGCCGACGAGGTGTCGCACACCGAAATCGAGCAGATCTACCTCGAGGAAATGAAGTACTGAAAGGGTTTCCCATGATCGGGGTGATCGCAAAGAAGGAATTCCTCTGCCTGCTCCGCGACGGCAGGTTCAAATGGTCGATCCTGATCATGATCCTGCTGCTGTTCACGGCCTTCCTGACCGGATACCAGCGCAACGAGTCCCTGCGCGAGGTCCGCGAGGCGGCCCAGGCCAAGAACACCGAGCAATGGCTCGACCAGGACCGCAAGAACCCGCACACCGCGGCGCACTTCGGCAACTACGCCTACAAGCCCCAGGGAACGCTGGCCTTCTTCGACAGCGGCATCGGCAACTATGCCGGCACGACAATCTGGCTCGAAGCGCACAAGACCAACTTCGCCCAGAATCGCCCGGCCCAGGACAACGGCGCCATCTCCCGCTTCGGTGACATGACGCCGGCGATGACCTTGCAGGTCCTGCTGCCGCTGGTCATCATCCTGCTGTCCTTTTCCGCCTTCGCGGGTGAGCGGGACAGCGGCACCCTGCGCCAGGCGCTCAGCCTGGGCGTTTCCAATCGCGACCTGCTCTGGGGCAAGTTCCTCGGCATCGCGGCGGCCGTCGGCATCATCGTCGTGCCGGCCGCGGCGGTGGGCGGGGCGATCCTCGCCTTCGGCCTGCCGAACGACGGCACCGTGGTCGACCGGCGCGGGCTGCTGCTGGTGCTGTTCTACCTGCTCTACGCGGTGTCGTTCCTGTTCCTGGCGCTGGGGGTCTCTGCGATCGCCCGGACCGCGAAGACCGCCTTGATCGTCCTTGTCGGCTTCTGGGCCTTCGCGACCTTCATCATGCCCAAGGCCGCAGCGGATATCTCCCGGATCGTCACCCCCACGCCGACCTATTCGCAGTTCTACCATATGACCGAGCGGGCCAGCGCCCGCGGCCTGCCGGGGGCGAAGGGACCGCTCGCCATGCCGCTCGACCGGCAGGTCAAGCTGGAGCGCGACGCGCTGCTCAAGAAGGACAACGTCCCGACGGGGCGGGACCTGCCGATCTACTGGGTCGCCTATTCGATGCAGATCATGGAGGACCGCGACTACCAGATCTACCAGAAGTTTCTGGGCGACCTGCGCGCCGTGTTCTTCCGGCAACAGAGCACGCAGGACCATTTCGGGGTGGTTTCCCCGCTCCTGCCGCTGCGCTCCCTGTCCATGGCGCTGTCGGGCACCGGCTTGGTCGACCAGGAGCGCTTCAACCAGACCGCCCAGGATTTCCGGATCGCCATGATCCGCAAGATGAACGGCGAGCTGATCGACCACACGACGATGAAGGACCCGCTCTACATCGCCGGTCGCGAGGTCTTCTCCAAGGTGGAGCCCTACAAATACGTCGCGCCGACGCTGGGCGAGTCCCTGGCCGGGGAGACGCAGAACATCGTCCTCCTCCTGGCGTGGGGAATATTGTCGGCCTGCTTCGCCGTTGCTGCCGTCAACCGGCTGCGCGCATAGGGATTTGAACGGACATGCTGAAGACGATCGTCGCCCATGAGGCTCGCCTGCTGCTGAAGTCGCGGGCGACCGTGTTCATCCTCGCGCTGCTGGTGGCGAGCATGATGTTCGGAATCTGGAACGGACTGCGTGCCGTCGAGCGGCAGAACGCGAGCGCCCGGACCGCGATCGTCGACGAGGCGGCCAAGAAGCAGCGCGTGCTCGACGAGCTGATCGCCTATGAGAAGTTTACCGCGGCGCGCGGCATCCCCCGCGAGTTCGCACCGGTGAACCATGCACCGCCGCGGCCCGGCGAGCCCCCGCAGGGCACGAACGCGGGCGCGGTCGGGGGCGAGAAGGTGCGTGAGGTCGCGGTCCTGCCGGCGACGGGTCTGGCGGCCTTCTCGGTCGGTCAGATGGACCTCCAGCGTAACTACACGCTCGTCGACATGAAGAACAAGTTCAACATCGCCGACAACCTGGAGATCGAGAACCCGCTCAACCTGATGGCTGGCACCTTCGACCTCGCCTTCGTCATCATGTTCATCCTGCCGATCTTCATCATCGCGCTGACCTACGACATGCTGTCGGGCGAGAAGGAGAGCGGCACACTGGCCTTGGCCATGACCCAGCCGATCTCCCTGCGCACCTTCATGGCGGGCAAGCTGCTGTCGCGCGCGGGCATCCTCATGCTGGTGATCGTCGCGGTCGGCCTCTGCGCGCTGCTGTTCTCAGGCGCGGCGCTGGGCTCGCTCGGCGATCCCGGCACCTGGGGGCGGTTCGGCCTGTGGCTGCTGGCGGTCCTGCTCTACGCCGCGTTCTGGTTCGGGCTCGGCGTCTTGGTCAGCGCCCTCAACAAGTCGTCCGAGACCAACATCACCATCCTCGCGGGGATCTGGCTGGTAATGGTGGTGATCATGCCGACGCTGGTCAGCCTGACCGCGACGACCGTCTATCCCGCGCCCTCGCGCATGGACCTGAAAGTGGCGATGCGCGACGCCTCCAGTGCAGCGGAAAAGGCGGAATCGGAGACGACCAAGGCCTATTACACCGACCATGTGGAGATGCTGCCGAGCAAGGAGACCGAGACCTACCTGACGGTGTTCCTGGCGCGCCAGGAAGCGCTGGAGCGGGCGGTCGAGCCGGTCTTCGACAATTTCCGCAAGCAGCAGGACCGGCAGGCGGGCCTGGTGAGCCGCTTCCAGTATTTCTCCCCCGCCATCGTCATGCAGCTTGCCCTGAACGAGATTTCGGGGACCAGCACCGAGCGCTACAACGCCTACATGGACGAAGTGTTCGCGTTCCATCAGGAGTGGCGGAAGTATTTCACGCCGCGCTATCTCCGCAAGGAGATCCTGGATTCGTCGACCTACAAGGACTTCCCCAAGTTCCACTACACGGCGGAATCCCCCAACGTCGTCGTGCAGCGGACGGGGCTGTCCCTGTTCGGCCTGTTCCTGATCGTCGCCGCGATCATGGCCTATTCCTTCGCGCGTCTCCGCCGCTACGGGGTGCGGGAGAACGGCTAGACGGTCCTAGCCGTTGACCCGCAGCGGAGGAGATAGCGGCGTGGTCAGCGCCGCCGGCACCTGCTCGGCGGGCAGGGCGGGGGAATAGAGGAAGCCCTGGCCCATGTCGCAGCCCATCGTCATGAGCTGGCGTTCCTGGGCGGCGTTCTCCACCCCTTCCGCGATGACCTCCAGGCCGAGGCAGTGGCCCAGGCTGATCACCGTCGACGAGATCGCCTCGGCATCCATGCTCATCCCCAGCCGCTCGATAAACGAGCGGTCGATCTTGAGGATGTCGACCGGATAGTGGTTGAGGTGCGAGAGCGAGGCATAGCCGGTGCCGAAATCGTCGAGCGCGATGCGGATGCCGTGATCGCTGAGCTTCCGGAGCCCGCGCTCGACGTGGTTCGCGCCGTGCCCGAGGAAGACGTTCTCGGTCACTTCGATCTGGATGCACGAGGCGGGCAGGTCCCGCTCGGCGAGGCGGCCGATGATCGTCTCGGCGAAGCGCTCGCGGCGGAAGTCGGCCCCGGTCACGTTGACCGCGACATGGCCGAACCCGATGCCCGCGGCGATCCAGCGCTCGATGTCGTGCAGGACCTTGTCCAGCATCCGGTCGCTCAGCAGCGCGCCGAGCGCCGGATCGTCGAACGCGGCCTTGAGCCCGTCGGGACCCTGGAGCGTCCCCTCGCCGTCCCGCCAGCGCAGCAGGGCCTCGAACCCGACGATCCGCGAGGTGCGCAGCGAGACCTTGGGCTGGTAGTAGGGCACCACGCTGTCGCGCATCAGGGCATGGCGCGCCGAGGTGATCATCGTCTGGTGCCGATCGACCTCGATCATCATCGCCGGCTCGTAGATCCGGAGCTGCGCCCGGCCGGCGGCCTTGGCGGCGTAGAGAGCGATGTCGGCCGCCTTCATGATCTCGGAGCGCGCCTTGCCGTCGCGGGGGACGAAGCTGGCGCCGATGCTCGCACCGCATTCCAGCGAGCGCCCGGCGTGGACGATCGGCTCGCGCAGTTGCGCGAAGATCTGCTGGGCGGTCCGCTCGATGTCGGCCTCGCTCCGGGCGGCGACGATCAGGGCGAATTCGTCGCCGCCGGTGCGGGCGACGAGGTCCCCCTCGGCGACGGCCATGCGGAGCCGCTCGGCCATGACGCAGAGCAGCGCGTCGCCCGCGTCGTGGCCGAGCGTGTCGTTGATCGACTTGAAGTTGTCGACGTCGAGGATCAGCAGCGAGACCGGATGGGCATGATCGGCCCTGGCCAGGATCGCGTCGAGCCGGTCCTGGAGCACGGCGCGGTTCGGCAGGCCGGTCAGCGCGTCGTGCTGGGCCATCCAGATGGCCTTCTCCTCCGACTTCTTCTGGTGGGTGATGTCCCTGGCCGCGACGATGAAGCGGCCGGAGGCGTCGGAGGTCTTGTTCACCGCGACATCGAACCAGCGCTTGTGGCCGAGCGCGTTGGAATGGCAGATCGCGAAGCTCCCGGGGGTGCCGGATCGGGCATTGGCGAGAGCGGTCTGGGCGGCCTCGCGGTCCTCGTCGGTCAGGAGGTCCAGCCAGTGCCGGTCCACCGGCGCGACCATCGCCGAAGGGGCGCCGCCCGGGCGGTTGCAGAACACGACCCGGTAGTCCTCGTCGAGGATAAGCGTGTAGTCGGGGCTCGATTGCAGGATCGTCTCGTTGAGCGACTTGCTGCTCTCCAGCTCGCTGAGCGCGATCATCCACGACACCAACAAGCGGTGCAGGGCGAAGGACGCCGAGAAGATCGTCGCCATGAACACCGGAAGCTGGATGCTGATGACCCGCATCACCGGATCGGGCGCCAGCAGGCCGCCGACCGCGCAGGGGGTGAGGGCGGACACGACCATGACCGCCGCCAGCCGCGGCGTCCCGAAGTTGCGCAGGCACATCCCGCAGACCATCGCCGCGGCGGAGAGGCAGGCGATCGTGGCCAGCACCCAGTCGTTGCAGGTCAGGCAGATGAAGGTGCCATAGCCGACCGAGCCGGCCCAGGTGCACGACAGCACGGCGGCGAGCAGCCTGGGCGGCGTCCGTCCCGCCGCGATCTCGCGCTTGCCGTGGAGCAGGACCGCGAGGCGCGCCACGCCGAGGATAAGCTCGAACGCCAGCCAGCCGATGAAGGGCGCGGTCGGGTGCCGCCAGGCGGCGAGGGCGGCCACGGCGGAGGTATTCGCTATGCCGCCGAGGAAGATCGGCACCGAAGCGAACAGGCCGTTCGTCAACTGGGCGGAGATGGCGGCCGGAATCCTCGCTCGCGTGCCCAGAAGCCAGGATTCGAACCTACCCATACGCCCTTGTGGATTCCCCCATCCCGCTGCGCCCCGCAGACCTTGCCCGCGCAGTCCTAGCGCCGAATGGTTAATATCGAGCGCGTCCCGGTATCCGGATGCTACGGGATCAACCCTAAGGAAACGCCCCGATAGACCGGACCTTGGAAGCGGGAATCGGCTTCTCGTCAGAGGCTTAGGGCAGGGGTTCGGAGGGGGCGGCCTGGTCGGCGGGCCGGGGCAGGAACCGGCTCCAGTCGATCTGGGCGAGCACGACGAGCAGGACGATCATCCCGATCTGGAGCGCGATGCCCCAGGGGCTCTTGAGCGTGTCCGCCAGGCTCTCGCCCAGGCTGGTCCCGCGCAGGCCCTTGGCGCTCGCGGCATAGAGCGAATAGGAGACGAGCCGGCCCGCGAAGAAGGCGGCGGTGAAGTGCAGGAGGCGGACGCCGGCCAGCCCGGCGGCGGCGAACAGTTGTGCCGAAGGCAGCGGCGAGAGCGCGAACAGCCCCAGGCCGAAGACCATGTTGCGCTGCCGCGATTCCAGCGCGGCGCCGGCGGCGGCGAGGTTGCGCTTGTGCTTTTCGGGCAGGTAGCGGCCGAGGAACCGGAAGCCGTAGGCCAGCAGCAGGCGGCCTATAGCGGCGCCGGCCGCGGCGACGAGCACGATCAAGGGGACCGGAAGGTCGCTGTTCAGGCCGTAGAAGACGATGATCGACCAGGTCGGCGGACCGAAGGCGGGCAGCAGGTTGATGCCCAGGACGATCAGGAACAGGACCAGGCAGGCGATCATTCGAAAGGTGCGGGCGGGAAGCAGGTCGAGGAGCGCGCCGCGCGGGGCGGCGCGCTCCTGCCCGTTCAGCCGTTGAGCTTGTCCTTGAGGGCCTTGGCGGCGCTGAAGGTCAGCTTCTTCGAGGCGGCGATCTTGATGGTCGCGCCGGTCGCCGGGTTGCGGCCTTCGCGCGCCGGGCTGTCCTTGACCTTGAACTTGCCGAAGCCGTTCAGCGAGATTTCCTCGCCCTTGGCGGCCGCTTCGGCGACCGCGGCGAAGACGGCGTCGACCAGCTTGCGGGCGTCGGCCTTGGTCACGTTCTGCTCGGTGGCGATCTTCTCGGCGAGGTCGGTGTTGTTCATCTTGGTGATTCTCCGCTGTTGGTGGGCATCGCGCCTAGCTTCGCGGAGGCGGGTCGTCACCCACGAATTGCGGTTTATCCGAATAAGATCGCCTGGTCCTCCGCCGCGGGGGCGGCATCCCCGCAGTCGAGATGGAGATAGGCGGGGCTGAACAGCGCGACGCGGCTCAGCGCGGCGAAGTCCGGAATCTCCAGCCGGCGGTCGCGCAGCCGGATCAGCCCGCGCAGGCGCAGGTCCTTGAGGGTGCGGCCGACGTGGACGGCGGTCAGGCCCAGCGTATCGGCCAGCTCGACCTGCGTGACCGGCAGTTCGCAGCCCTCCGCGTTGGCCAGGCCGATCATGCCGAGGCGCGTGAACAGCTCGCAGAGGAGATGCGCCAGCCGCTCGACGGCGGAGCGCTGCCCCAGGCTCAGCGCCCATTCGCGCTGGATCGAGGCATTGGCGAGGGCGTCGCACCGCGCGGCCCGCTGGATGCGCGGATGGGCCGTCATCAGCTCCTCGAAGTCGGCGAGCGACAGCACGGTGTAGCGGACCGGGGTCAGCGCCTGGACGGAATGGTCCATCCGCCCCCTGATGAGCGCATTGGCGTCGCAGATGTCGCCCGGCAGCAGGTAGCTCACGATCTGGCGGCGCCCGTCCTCCAGCATCTTGGCGCGGCAGGCCCAGCCGTCCACGATCAGGCGGATGTCGCGCGGCATGTCGCCTTCGCGGATCAGGTCATGCAGCGCGGGGCATTCGTGGCGGGGACCCTTCCAGATGCTGTCCAGCGCCACCCGGTCTTCCGCCGAGAGCCGCGCGAACCTGCCCAGCTTGCGCGCCAGCCGGTTCTCCGCCGACATCTTCGTCGCCAGCGTCCGCAGGCCGGGCAAGGGGCGTGGCAAGGTCACGGCAGGGAGGCTCCCTTTGCACACGATGCAATGGGCCGCCGTCGCGAGGGGCCGGAACCGGTTTCATCGAAAGCGGACCTGTAGCCCTAGTTCAACTGCCGATTGCCGCTTTCGTTTCCGGAAATGATCCAGATGTCGCCGTTCGTGCCCGTATGCCGCAGGGTGCAGACGTGCTTGTTGTCCCGCCACAGCTCGGCCGGCCCGTTGTGCGCCTGGGCCAGGATCAGGGCGTAGCTCGGGTCATGCGCCTCGAATTCGATCGAGCGGGCGGGGTGGGCGGGACCGGCGTCGGTCAGCACAAGGCGGTAGTTGGGCACGGCGGCACCCTTTCGATGAAGCATGAAGGACTCTGTCGGCTGCTTGCCGAAGTATGACGACGGCGGCGGCCAGCCGGGACAATCCAGGTATAGACGGCAAGCATGTCGTCGCGCGTGGGGCACGGCTGGTCGAGGCGCGAGGTCCTAGAGCGTCGGCAGCGCCTGGTCGGCGACGGCCCAGCCGCGCAGGTCGCGGCCTTGGGCGCGGTCGAGCAGCGTCGCGGCGTCGGCGATGGTGTAGGGGTGGGCGTTCTCCAGCGCCTCCAGCTCGCGCCAGGTGAGCGGCGCGGCGACCGTGGCGGTATCGCGGGCGCGGGCGGAATAGGGCAGCACGGCGGTCGCGCCGCGCTCGTTGCGCAGCCAGTCGAGGAAGATGCGGCCCCGCCGCTCCGCCTTGCGCATGTTGGCGGTGAAGCGCTTGGGATGGGCTTCGGCCACGGCGCGGGCGAAGCGGCTGGCGAAGTCCTTGACCGCCGGCCAGTCCGCCGTGGCGTCCAGCGGTACGATCACGTGGACGCCCTTGCCGCCGGTCGCCATCGGGAAGCTCGCCAGCCCCATCTCGCCGAGCAGGTCGCGCAGTTGCACCGCCGCGCGGCGGACCTCGGCGAAGTCCAGCCCTTCCTCGGGATCGAGGTCGAACACCATCCGGTCGGGATGCTCGACGTCGCCAGCCCTGGCGCCCCAGCCGTGGAACTCGATCGTGTTCATCTGGACGCAGGTGAGCAGCCCCTCGCCGTCGTTGACGACGATGTAGTCCTCCACGTCGCCGTCCTTCTCGCGGATGGGCACGTGATCCACCTTGCCGCCGAAAGCGCCGGAATCGTGCTTCTGGAAGAAACAGTGCCTGGCGCGCCCTTGCGGGCAGCGGACGAGGCTGACCGGGCGGTCCGCCAGCCATTGCAGCATCGGCTCGGCCAGGCGCGCGTAATAGGCCGCTAGCTCGCCCTTGGTGGTGCCGTCCTTGGGATAGATCACCCGTTCGGGATGGGTGATGGTCACGCCGAAGGGCGCGGCGTTGGTCGCATCGTCGGGCGGCGTGGCTGGCGTTTCCGGCACGATCTCCTGCGCCTCCTTGTCCTCGCGCAGCCCGAGGAAGCTGGCATGGCGGATCACATGATCGGCGGTGAACTCGGCGAAGGCAACCTCCGCGACGAGCACCGGCTCGACCCATTTCACCCCCCGCGCCGCCACGCGAGGGACCTCGGCCGGCGCGGTCTTGCGGGCGAGCGGCTTGAGCCGGTCCAGCAGCATCGCGCGCGTGTCGGCGTCGAAGCCGGTGCCGACCCGCCCGGCGTAGCGCAGCGTGCCGCCCTCGTAGAGCCCGAGCGCCAGGCTGCGCAGGTCGCGCCCCGGCCGGTCGCTGTCGGTATGGCCGATGATGACGAATTCCTGCCGCTGCGTGCATTTCGTCTTGAGCCAGTCGCGGGTGCGGGTGCCGCGATAGGCTGCCGCCGCCCGCTTGGAGACGACGCCCTCGTAGCCCTCGCGGCACAGCCGGGCGAACAGCTCCTCCCCGCCGGAGGAGAGGTGCTCGGCATAGTGGATCGGCGGGGCCGCCCCGGCCAGCAGGGCAGCAAGGCGTTCCTTGCGCTCGGCATTGCCGCGCCTGGCCAGGTCCTCGCCGTCCTCCTCCAGCAGGTCGAAGGCGAAGTAGTGCAGGTCGCCGCCGTGCTTGAGCGCGGCTTGCAGGGCGGAGAAGCTGGGGCGTCCCTCGCTGTCGAAGGCCACGACCTCGCCGTCGATCAGCGCCGAGCCGAGACCCAGCCCGGCGAAAGCCGCGACGATCGGGGCGAAGCGATCCGACCAGTCGAGCCCGTGGCGGGTATAGGCCCGCGCCTCTCCGCCGGAGACGGCGATCAGCGCGCGGTAGCCATCGTACTTCACCTCGTGGAGCCAGCCCGAGCCGGTGGGGACATGATCGACCAGGGTGGCGAGCTGGAGCTCGCGGAAGGCGGGAAGCGCGCCCTTGCGCCGCCGCTTGCCCTTGGGCGTGGCGGAGGTGGACACGGCGGCGCGGGCGCGCGGGGGTGGCGCCTTGCCCTCGGCGATCTCGACCATCGTCCGCCCGCTGGAGACGCTGTTCAGCGCCGTGTCGACCAAGCCGCCCGATGCCCCGGCGAACTCGTCCGCCACCTTGCGCAGCAGCCAGTTCTCGCGCTTCTCGCCCGGCTTGCCCTTCATCCGCACCAGCAGCCATTCGCCCTTCATCCGCTGG
>CALLNA010000076.1 GCA_938005655.1 uncultured Novosphingobium sp. | reverse complement strand
CGCCGAGGTCAACCTCGTCTGGGACCCGCCGTGGGACCCGCAGAAGATGAGCGACGAGGCCAAGCTCGAGCTGGGAATGCTATAGGCGGTTCTCCCCTCCCCCCTGCGGGAGGGGCTTGGGGGTGGGCAAGGGCCTGGTCCGTCCCCAGATAGACAGGCCCACCCCCGACCCCTCCCGCCAGCGGGAGGGGAGAAGGACGACCGATGACCGAGACCAAGACCCGTCAGCGCCCCGCCGCCGTGCTCCTCACGCCCAATGCCGAGGCGCGGATCGCGCACCTGATGGCCCAGGCGCCCGCCGGGGCGATCGGGGTCAAGCTGTCCACCCCGCGCCGGGGCTGCTCGGGCCTCGCCTATTCGGTCGACTACGTGACCGAGGCCAATGCCTTCGACGAGAGGATCGCGACGCCCGGCGGCGTCCTGTTCATCGACGGGGCCTCGGTGCTCTACCTGGTCGGCTCGACCATGGACTGGGTGGAGGACGACTTCACCGCCGGCTTCACCTTCCAGAACCCCAACGCCAAGGGCTCCTGCGGCTGCGGCGAGAGCTTCACGGTCTAGGCTCGTCCCGGTTCCGATTGAACCGGAACAAGCCTGGAATTTCCTTTGTTTGCCGTGATTTTCCGAGTCGGCAGGTGATTCCACCTGCCTCGAAATCACTCTAAGGCTTCCGCAGCCCCGCAATGCAGGCGGCGCGGTCCACGTCCTTCCCGTCGCTCGGCCGCCGCGCGTCGACATAGGTCGCCTGCGGCTCGCGGCCCGGCGCGCTCGGGTAGAGATAGACGTCGAGCACGCAGGGGCTGCCGCTGAATTGCAGCTTGCGCGCGTCCCCCTCCCAGACATCGAGCCGCGGCGTGCCGAACTCGCGGGTGAGCTGGGACGGGGTCGCTCCGATCACCCCCTCGACGCCGGGCAGGCTCTGTATCCGGGCGGGCGGCGGCGTGACCGGCGGGGCCGGGCGGCGCACCGGGGTCGCGACCGAGACGTGGGTGCGCTTGGGCGGCGGCTTGGTGCTGCGGACGGGCTGGCCAGGCGAGCCGCCGCCGCAGGCCGAAAGCAGGAGGGCGGGCAGCACGGCGGCCGCCATCGGCCAGGGTTTGCGGATCGGACGCATCGGGTCGCTGCATGGGCGGAACGACGGGGGACTGTCAACGCCCCCGGCTTGCCCCCGGCTCATGCGGCCGATAGGCACGCCCGATCGTTTTCGAGGGAAACCCTGCATGTCCGAACCCATCTACGACGTGATCGCCGTCGGCAACGCGATCGTCGACGTCATGGCGCCGAGCGACGAGGCGCAGGTCGCCGCGCTCGGCATGGCGCGCGGGGCGATGACCCTGATCGACGCCAATCGCGCCGAGGAGCTCTATGCGGCGATGGGCCCGGCGCGCGAAGTCTCGGGCGGCTCGGCGGCGAACACGCTCGCCGGCCTCGCCGCGCTCGGCGCCTCCTGCGCCTTCATCGGCCAGGTCGCCGACGACCAGTTCGGCCGGGTCTTCGCCCACGACATCCGCTCGGGCGGGATCGCCTTCGAGACCCGCGCCCGCGAGGGCGATCCGCCGACCGCGCTGTGCCTGATCTTCGTCACCCCGGACGGGCAGCGGACGATGAACACCTTCCTCGGCGCCTCGCAGTTCCTGCCCGCCGAGGCGCTCGACGAGGCGCAGATCGCCGCGGCCCGGGTGCTCTACCTCGAAGGCTACCTGTGGGACCCGGAGCAGCCGCGCGCGGCCATGCGCCGGGCGATCGCGGCGGCGCGGAACGCGGGCCGCGAGGTCGCCTTCACCCTGTCCGACGCCTTCGTCATCGCCCGTCACGGCGACGACTTCCGCGCCCTGATCGAGGCGGGCGAGATCGACGTGCTGTTCGCCAACGAGCACGAGCTGGCCGCCCTGACCGGCCTCGACGACTTCGAGGCCGGCATCGCCAGCCTCGCCCCCAAGGTGCCGACCCTGGTGGTGACGCGCAGCGAAAAGGGCGCCGTGGCCGTCGAGCGCGGCGAGCGGGCCGAGGTCGCGGCGGAGCCGGCCCAGGTGGTCGACACCACCGGCGCGGGCGACCTTTTCGCCGCCGGGTTCCTCTACGGCCACGTCCGCGGCAAGGGCCTGGCCGAACGGCTGAAGCTGGGCGCGATCTGCGCGGGAGAGATCATCTCGCACTACGGCGCGCGGCCCGAGGCGGACCTGAAGGCGCTGGTGAGGTAGGGCTCAGCCCTCCGCCTCCTCCCGCGCCACTTCGCGCCAGCCGATGTCGCGCCGGCAGAACCCGTCCGGAAAGGCGATCGCGTCCACCGCCGCATAGGCCTGGGCCCGCGCCGCGCGCACGCTCTTGCCCCGGCCGGTGACGTTGAGCACGCGGCCGCCGTTGGCGGTCAGCGCGCCGTCCATCCCCAACGCGGTGCCGGCGTGGAACACCTTGGCCCCGCTCGCCGCCTCGGCGGCGGGGATGCCGTCGATCCGGCCGCCCTTCTTCGGCGTGCCGGGATAGCCCTCGGCGGCCATGACCACGGTCAGCGCCGTGTCGGGCGAGAAGACCGGCGGCGGGACCGAGCCCAGGCGGCTCTCCGCGCAGGCCAGCAGCAGCTCGCCGAGGTCGCTCTCCAGCCGGGTCATCAGCACCTGGCATTCGGGATCGCCGAACCGGGCATTGTATTCGATCAGCTTGGGCCCGTCGCGGGTCAGCATCAGCCCGGCATAGAGCACGCCGGCATAGGGCGTGCCTTCGCGGGCCATCGCTTGCACGGTCGGCGCGATGATCTTCTCGATCGCCTCGCCCTCCAGCAGCGGGGTCAGCACCGGGGCCGGGCTGTAGGCGCCCATGCCGCCGGTATTGGGGCCGGTGTCGCCGTCGCCCACCCGCTTGTGGTCCTGGGCCGAGCCGAACGGCACGATGATCGCCCCGTCGGTCAGCGCGAAGAAGCTGGCTTCCTCGCCGTCGAGGAATTCCTCGATCACGGCTTCCGCGCCCGCCTCGCCGAACCGGCCGGAGAAGATCTCGCGGATCGCCTCCTCGGCCTGGCTCCGCGTCTCGGCCACGGTCACGCCCTTGCCCGCGGCGAGGCCGTCCGCCTTGACCACCACGGGGATGGTGAAGCTCTCCAGCGCGGCGAGCCCCTGCGCCTCGCTCGTCACCCGTACATAGGCGCCGGTCGGGATGTTGGCCCGCGCGCAGAGGTCCTTGGTGAAGCCCTTGGAGCCTTCGAGCTGGGCGGCCTGGCGGCTCGGCCCGAACACCGGGAAGGCGGCGGCGCGCAGCGAATCGGTCAGCCCGTCGACCAGCGGCGCCTCCGGCCCGACCACGACCAGGCCGATCCGGTGCGTCTCGCAGAAGGCGACGACCGCGGCATGATCGGTGACGTCGAGGGCCACCAATTCGGCGTGCTCGGCAATGCCGGGGTTGCCCGGCGCGGCGTAGAGGGTATCGCCCTCCTTGGCGAGCAGGCGGGATTGCGCGAGCTTCCATGCCAGCGCATGTTCGCGCCCGCCCGAGCCCAGCAGCAGGATATTCATGGCCGCCCCTTATTCCGACGAAGACAGTGAAGCCGGGCTGGTAGCGAAGGACTCGGCCGGAAACAACGCCCAGCTAGGTCATAATGGACCGCTTTCGATCAGCGAGATTTCAGGGCTCCTGAAGCGCACGGTCGAGGACCGCTTCGCCTTCGTGCGGGTGCGCGGCGAGCTTTCCGGGGTGAAGCGCGCGGCCTCGGGCCACCTCTACCTCTGCCTCAAGGACGAGGGCGCGCGGCTCGACGGGGTGATGTGGCGCGGCACGGCGCAGCGCCTGGCCTTCCTGCCCGAGGACGGGGTGGAGGTGATCGCCACCGGCAAGCTCACCACCTATCCCGGCCGCTCCAACTACCAGATCGTCATCGAGCGGATGGAGATCGCGGGCGAGGGCGCCCTGCTTGCCCTGCTGGCCAAGACCCGCGCCCGGCTCGAGGCGGAGGGGCTGTTCGACCGGAATCGCAAGCGCCCGCTGCCCTTCCTGCCGCGCCGGATCGGCGTCGTCACCTCGCCCACCGGGGCGGTGATCCGCGACATCCTCCACCGCCTGGCCGATCGCTTTCCCAGCCACGTCCTGGTCTGGCCCGTGCTGGTCCAGGGCCAGGGCGCGGCCGAGCAGGTGGCCAATGCGGTGCAGGGTTTCTCGGCCCTGCCGGCGGACCAGCGGCCCGACCTGGTGATCGTCGCGCGCGGCGGCGGCTCGATCGAGGACCTCTGGGCCTTCAACGAGGAAGTAGTGGTCCGCGCCATCGCGGCAAGCGCGATTCCGGTGATCTCGGCCGTGGGGCATGAGACCGACACCACCCTGGCCGACTTCGCCGCCGACCTGCGCGCGCCGACACCGACCGCCGCCGCCGAAATCGCCGTGCCGGTGCGCGAGGAGCTGTTCGCCCAGCTTGCCGACCTCGCCCTGCGCAAGCGCAAGTGCGCGCTGCGGCCCGTGGCCCTGGGGCGCGAGCGGCTGGAGGCGCGGGCGCAGCGCCTGCCCCGGCCGGAGGCGCTGCTCAGCGCCAAGGCCCAGCAGCTCGACGACCTAGCTGATCGGCTGCGGCGCGGCCTGGGGCAACGCATCGTCCATGCCCGGCTGGCGCTGCAGCAGGACGCGGCGCGCCTCTCCGCGCCGCTGCTCGCCGCGCGGGTCCGGCACGACCGGCAGCGGCTCGGCGCGGTGCGGCTGAACCCCGCGCTGGTGACGGGGCGGATCGCCAGCGGGGCGGAGCGGCTGGCCGCGCTGTCCCGCCTCGCCCAGTCGCTCCATCCCGACAAGCCGCTGGCGCGCGGCTACGTGCGGGTCACGGCGGCGGACGGGCGCACCCTGCTCACCCCGGCCGAGGCGGCGCGCGAGGCGGCGCTGTCGCTGCACTTCGGCGACGGCGAACTGGCCGTGACCCCGCTCGGATCGCGGCCGCCGCGCGCCGCCTCGCCGCAAAAGCCGCCGCCGCCCGAGCAGGGGAAATTGCTTTAAGCCCTGAGAATCCCTAAGTTCATGTCCATGCTGATGTCATCGAACGAGCGGCCCGCCGTGCTCCGCTACGAACAGAACGGCTTTCGCGTGCTGAGCGCCGGCAGCTTCGTGCTCTGCGCCGTCTCCGGCGAGCGGATTCCGCTCGAGACGCTGCGCTACTGGAACGAGGAACGGCAGGAAGCCTATGCCAGCGCCGACGTGGCGACCAGGCGGCTGCTGGGCGAGGCATGACCGCACCGCGCTGGATCGGGATCGGCGCCCTCACGGCCCTGATCCTGGCGGGGCAGGGCGGCGACGCGGCCCGGGCGGCCGATAGCGGCCCCGCGGCGGCTTCCGCGGCCGTGACCGGCCTCGCCACCGCCCGCGGCGACGATTTCCGCCTCTCGGGCGAGCTGACCCAGGGCGGCTGGCTGCGCGGCCTCGCTCCGGCGGGGGCGCGGCTGGTGCAGCTCAACGGCGCGCCGGTCGAGGTCGCGCCGGACGGCCAGTTCCTGATCGCCTTCGACCGCGATTCGGGACCCGCCGCCACGCTGACCGCCACCCTGGCCAACGGCCGGACGCTGACCCGCGCGCTGACCATCAGCCCGCGCGCCTGGCAGATCGAGCGCGTGCCGGTCGGCCCGCGCCCCGGGGCGACGCCGAGCGAAGCCTTCCAGCGCATCCGCGCGGGCGAGCTGGCCCAGATCAACGCGGCGCGCAGCATCAATTCGCCGAGCGAGGGCTGGCGCCAGTCCTTCCTCTGGCCGGCGACGGGCCGCATCTCGGGCCGATTCGGCTCGCAGCGGATCTACAACGGGATTCCGGGGTCCTATCACTCGGGCCTCGACATCGCGACCGGGACCAGCGGCACGCCCTTCGTCGCGCCGGCCGACGGGGTGGTGATCCTCGCCGCCGAACGCCCCTTCACGCTGGAGGGCAACCTGCTGATGATCGACCACGGCATGGGCCTCAACAGCGCCTTCCTGCACTGCTCGCAGATCCTGGTGAAGGTCGGCGACCGGGTCCGCCGCGGCCAGGTGATCGGCCGGATCGGCGCGACCGGCCGGGCGACCGGGCCGCACCTCCACTGGTCGATCAAGTGGCGCGACGCCCGGCTCGACCCGCTGCTGTTCCTGGGGGCGGCGAAGTAGGGGCGTTTCCAAACCACCCTATCCGCACGTCATCCTGAACTTGTTTCAGGATCCATCGTGCCTTCCACACCGCCGATTGCGAGGAATCACAACGGCACCGTTGCGCTTCTGTCCCATGCTCCGCGCGGGAGGAGGCATGGATCCTGAAACAAGTTCAGGATGACGAACTGGGCGTGGGTTGGGGCGCAGCCCCGCCCCACAAAGCAAAAGGCGCGCAGGTTGCCCCGCGCGCCTTTCGGCTATTCGAATCCGAAGGGGCTCAGGCCGCCTTCTGGGCCTTGGCCAGCTCGCGCTTCACCTTGAGGGCGCGGGGGCTGAGCTTGGTGTCGGCCGTCTTGAGCAGCCAGTTGTCGAGGCCGCCGACGTGCTCGACCGAGCGCAGGCCGTGGGTCGAGACGCGGAACTTGAAGCCGCGGTCCAGCGATTCCGAGAGCAGCGTGACGTTCTGCAGGTTGGGCAGGAAGACGCGCTTGGTCTTGTTGTTGGCGTGGCTGACGTTGTTGCCGACTTGGCGGCCCTTGCCGGTCAGTTCGCAGATACGGGACATGGCTAAACTCGCTTCCGAAACGGTTTGAAAATTCTGGCCGCAATGCGGGGAAGGCGCGCCCTTACCGATTCACCCTTGCAAGGTCAAGGCGCGGCGGCTTAGCCGGGCGGCGATGTCCCGCTGGCCCCTCCCCCCTCCGATGGCGCAGGCCATGGCCCAGGCCCGGGCCGGCGGCGCGGCGGGCGAGGTGCCAATCGGCGCGGTCGTGGTCAAGGACGGCGTTGTGCTCGCCGCCGCGCACAACGCGCCGCGCGGCACGCACGACCCTACTGCCCATGCCGAGGTGCTGGCGATTCGCGCCGCCGCCCGGGCGCTGGGCAACGAGCGGCTCGACGGCTGCGAGCTATGGGTCACGCTGGAGCCCTGCGCGATGTGCGCCGGGGCCATCGCCCATGCGCGGATCGCCAGGCTCTACTACGCGGCCGCCGATCCCAAGGGCGGCGCGGTCGAGCACGGGGCGCGGGTCTTCGAGCAGGAGCAATGCCTGCACCGCCCCGAGGTCTATTCGGGCATCGGCGAGGCCGAGGCGGCGGACCTGCTGCGCGGCTTCTTCCGCGAGCGGCGCTAGAGCCTAGAGCCCGCGCCAGATCTTCAGCGGCGTGGCGTCCGCCGGCCCCTGGCTCCCCCTCGGGCAGGCCTGGGGCATGAAGTCGCGCCCGTAGCAGAGCTTCACCTCGCGCAGCCAGCCGTTGCGGCTCAGGTCCAGGCCGATCATCTCGCGCCGCCAGGCCGGGTTCGCCACGACGAAGGCCTCGCGCAGGTCGCCCACGGTCAGGCCCTCCTTGCGTGAGAGGCGGTCCGCGTCGGGCCAGCGCAGCGAGCGCCAGAGGATCGCGGCGGTGCGGAAATAGGCCTCCGGCGTCCGGGTCATGCAGGAGCCGTGCTTGGCCCATTCGTGCGCCAGCAGGCCGGGCGCCGGGGTCATGCAGAGGTTGCCGCGAATCAGCTCGGCCGAGGGCCGGGGCAGGGCCGCGCACCATTGCGGCGGCGGCCCCATGCGGGCCTCGGGCCAGAGCCCGTGCAGCACGAAGCCGAACCGCCCGCTGCGCCCCGAGCACTGCATCGAGCCGCGCGGCTAGCGGAAGTCATCGGGATCGACCGGCGCCTTTCCTTCGAACCAGGCCACCGCGTCCTTGCGGAACAGGCAGTACACGGCGGCAAGATTCAAGGCATAGAGGGGCAGCGTCGCCAGGCTCGGGGTCTGGCCCAGCACCGGGTCGACGAACAGCTTGATTGCCGACAGCGCGCCGTAGGCGATCAGCGCCACGCAGATCCATTTGGCGACGTTGCTGGCCCGCCGCGAGATGAAGTACCAGAGCACCAGCGATATCGCGAGGCCGACCACCAGCGAGACGATCAGCATGACGCGGCCGAAGGATTCGAACTGCGCCATGGCCGGGTTGGCGCGGAACAGGGCCTGGCCCTGGGCGATGGTCCAGGGGCTGAGGGCCACGGTCAGGGCCAGCGCCCCGAGGTAGAGCCAATCGAACGCCACGATCGATCTCGGCCGCATATCCTTCCCTCCATCCGCCTCGCCGACCGCGAGCATCGGTTCACAGCGGCGTGAAGTCCAGCCCGATGTCCGCCGCCGGGGCGCTCTGGGTCAGGCGGCCGACCGAGACGTAGTCCACCCCGCTCGCGGCGATCGCGCCGATCGTGTCGAGGCGGACGCCGCCCGAGGCCTCGCAGGGCGCGCGGCCGGCGACGAGGGCGACGGCCGCGCGCAGCATGTCCGGCCCCATGTTGTCGAGCAGCAGGTGATTCGCGCCGGCGGCCAGCGCGGGCTCGATCTGGTCGATATGGTCGACCTCGCAGATGATGCGCGCGATCCCGGCGGCGCGCGCAGCGCCGATCGCCTGGCCGACCGACCCGGCTACGGCGATATGGTTGTCCTTGATCATCGCCGCGTCCCACAGGCCCATGCGATGGTTCTGCGCCCCGCCCATCCGGGTCGCGTACTTCTCCAGGTGGCGCAGGCCGGGGATGGTCTTGCGGGTGTCGAGCAGGACCGCCCCGGCATCGCCCATCGCGTCGACGTACTGGCGCGTCATCGTCGCGATGCCGGAGAGGTGCTGCACCGTGTTGAGCGCGCTGCGCTCGGCGGTGAGCATGGCGCGGGCATTGCCCGAGAGGCGCATGAGGTCCGTGCCGGGCGCGATCGTCGCCCCTTCCGCGACCAGGATCTCGATCCGCATGTCCGGATCGAGCGCGCGGAAGAAGGCGGCAGCGATCGGCAGGCCGGCGACCGTGATCGGATCGCGGCTGTCCATCACCCCGGAAAAGCGCGCATCGGCCGGGATCACGCTCTCGCAGGTGACGTCATGGCCCCCGCCGGGCAGGCCGACGCCGAGGTCCTCGGCCAGGGTCGCGGCGACGAAGGCGGCGAGGTCGAAGCCGGTCAGCTCGAAATCGGAGAGTGCGAAGTCGCTCATCTCAACCGGCCTTTCAGCCTCTGGCCGGCAAGCCCGCGGCGCGCAGCGCGGCGTGGGCCTCGGCGATGGTGTGGGTGCCGAAGTGGAAGATCGAGGCGGCCAGCACCGCGCTGGCGTGGCCCTTGGTCACGCCCTCGACCAAGTGGTCGAGCGTGCCGACCCCGCCCGAGGCGATCACCGGCACCGGGACCGCGTCGGCGATCGTCCGGGTCAGGGCGAGGTCGTAGCCGGCCTGGGTGCCGTCGCCGTCCATCGAGGTGACGAGCAGCTCGCCCGCGCCCAGCTCGGCCAGTCGCATCGCGTGCGCCAGCGCATCCACGCCAGTCGGGCGGCGGCCGCCATGGGTGAAGATTTCCCAGCGCCCTTCCCCCACGCGGCGCGCATCGACCGAGCCGACCACGCATTGCGCGCCGAACCGGTCCGCGATCTCGCCCACCAGCTCCGGCCGCGCGACGGCAGCACTGTTCACCGCCACCTTGTCCGCCCCGGCGAGCAGCAGCGCGCGGGCATCCTCGACGCTGCGCACGCCGCCGCCGACGGTGAGCGGCATGAAGCAGACCTCGGCCGTGCGCGCCACGATGTCCAGCAGCGTGCCGCGCTCCTCGTGGCTGGCCGTGATATCGAGGAAGCAAAGCTCGTCCGCGCCGGCCGCATCATAGACCTTGGCCTGCTCGACCGGATCGCCCGCGTCGCGCAGATCCACGAAATTCACGCCCTTGACCACCCGGCCATTGGCGACATCGAGACAGGGGATGATGCGGGTGCGGACGGTCATGCCTTGGCCACTCCGTCATCCGTTCGTGTCGAGCGAAGTCGAGACACGGGCAGCGCTGTCCTTGCGATTCTCGACGTCGCTCGAACCGAAGGGAACGGGAAGAGCATGGGCATCACGCCGCATTCGCCACGGAAATGGCAGCCCGCAGGTCCAGCCGCCCGTCATAGAGCGCACGGCCCGTCACCACGCCCTCGATGCCGTCCTGCGCATGCAGGCTGAGCACACGGATATCGGCGATGCCCGCGACGCCGCCGCTGGCGATCACCGGAATGTCCACCGCGCGCGCCAGATCCACCGTCGCCTCAACGTTGCAGCCCTTCAGCAGCCCGTCGCGCCCCACATCCGTGAACAGCAGCGATGCGACGCCCGCATCCTCGAACCGGCGGGCGAGATCGACCACCGGCATG
>CALLNA010000075.1 GCA_938005655.1 uncultured Novosphingobium sp. | reverse complement strand
GAGCAGGGCGCGCACGCCGGTGGTCTCGAACTCGTCCTCCTTCACGATCCGCGCCTTGTGGGCGACCGAGTGGGCCACCGCATATTCGCGCAGGGCGGGATCGCCGCCGAGCAGGCCCGCGCCGTTGGCGTCGCACCAGGCGAAGAAGCCGGCGTCGCCGATCAGGCCGTACTTCACCACCTCGGCATAGCCGGCGCGCAACTCGCGCGGGGACAGGGTGTCGAGCACGGCGAGGTCGGCCAGAACCAGCGAGGGCTGGTGGAAGGCGCCGACCAGGTTCTTGCCCGCCGGCGTGTTGATCGCGGTCTTGCCGCCGACCGAGGAATCGACCTGGGCGAGCAGCGTCGTGGGAAGCTGGATGAAATGGCAGCCGCGCTTGAGCACGGCGGCGGCGAAGCCGGTCAGGTCGCCGATCACCCCGCCGCCGAGCGCGATGATATGATCGCCGCGCTCGATGCCGAGATCGAGCAGCCAGTCGGCCATGGCGGAAAGCTCGGCCCAGCTCTTGGTCGCTTCGCCGGGCGGAAGGATGCGCCAGTGCGGCTCGTGCCCGCCCGCGTGGAGCGCGGCCTGCACGACCTCGCCCCAGGCCTTGTGGACATTGGCGTCGGTGACGATCGCCACGCCCGGCTTGCGTAGCTTGCCGCGGCAGTTCTCGACCAGCTCGGCGAGGAGGCCGGCGCCGACCCGCACCTCGTAGGGGCGGCCGGCGATGTCGACGGGGATCACAGCCATTGGTCTATCCCTCTGAGGACTTTCGCGACGGTGCGGGCATGGGTGCCCGCGCCGCTGGTGACGTGGATCGGGGCCTCGGCATAGGCGGTTTCCCGCTCGGCCTTGAGGCGGGAAAGCGTCTCGCGCGGGTCGCCCTGCTGGAGGAGCGGGCGGTTGTTGCGGCGGGCGGTTCGCTCGATCAACGTCTCGACGTCGCTGTCGAGCCAGACGGTGATCGCCTTGCCCAGCATCAGCGCCCGCGTCTCGGCATTGACGAAGGCGCCGCCGCCGGTCGCCACGACCTTGGGTCTGCCGTCGATCAGTCGGGCGATCACCCGACGTTCGCCGTCGCGGAAGCCGGCCTCGCCGAAGGCCTCGAAGATCTCGGGAATGGTCAGCTTGGCGGCCTTCTCGATCTCGTCATCGGCGTCGACGAAGGGGATGTCGAGCGCGGCGGCGAGCCGTTTGCCGACGCTCGACTTGCCGACGCCCATCATCCCGACGAGCGCGATCGGCCGGTCGATCCGCCGGGTCAGCGCGGTGAGCGCCGCGGCATCGGGCATGGTCTCGTCGACTTCCATTGCAGCGCTGCCTATAGATGGGCTAGTCCGCCGTGCAAGTTGAGCAGGCGAGTTTTGCGAAAGGTTGGGCGTGGCGTTCGGAATGCGCGGGAAGGCGATCGTGGGAATTCTGGCGGCGCTGGTCCTTGGCCTCCTGGTCTATGCCTGGATCGACGGCGGCCACCGGCCGCTGCGCGACATGGCCGTGCCGGTCGCCTTGCCGGAGGGCGCGCGATGACCCGGAGCACGAAGCGCGCGCGCCTGCTGATCGGCGCTGCCCTGGCCTTGACCTCCGCCTGGGCGATCGCGCAGGACGCGCCCGAGTCGCTGTTGCCGCCGGGCTTCGACCGACCCGCGGCCCGTCCGCAGCGCGAGCCTGCCGCGCCGCCGCCTGCCGCCTCGTCCGCCTCCTCGGCTGCCCGGTCCAGCGCGCCGCGGATCGCCGCGCAGCCGGTGATCCAGGCTGCGCCGGGCGATGCCTCGGCATCCTCTGCGGCCCTGCCGCCGACTACCCGTCCGCTGCCTTCGCTCAAGGAGCTGGAGGCGATGTCGCCCGAGGATCTCGACCAGCTTTTTGGGATCAAGCCGCGCTCCGACATGCCGCCCGCGGCCCGCCGTGCGGTCAAGCAGACGGGCATCCTCGACGAGAGCGAGGGCGGGCTGCCGGCCTGGTCGCTCGCCGGGCAGAGCGCCTCGCTCGTCCGGGTCGCGCTGATGGGCAACAAGGGCCAGCTCGTCTCGCGCTGGGGCCATATTCTGCTGCGCCGGGCGCTCGCCTCGCGGCTCGATGCGCCGGCCGGGATGGACCCCGCCGACTTCGTCGCGATGCGCGCCGCCCTGCTGGTGCGGATGGGCGAGGGCGAGGCGGCGCGGGCCCTGGTCCAGGACGTCGATGCTGCGAACTACACGCCGGGGCTGACCCAGGCGGCGCTGGAAAGCTACCTCGCGACCGCCGACATCACCGGGGCCTGCCCGATGATGGCGGTCCAGGGCGGCGCCCGGAAAGACCCGCAATGGCAGGCCCTGAAGGCGATCTGCTCGGCCTTCTCGGGCGACGAGAGCGCGGCGCTCGCCCAGCTCGACCGCCAGACCTATGCCGGCGCGCTGCCCAAGATCGACATGCTGCTCGCCCAGAAATACGCGGGCGCGGCGGGCAAGGCCAAGCGCGCGGTGACGATCGACTGGAGCGAGGTCAAGGACATGACCCCGTTCCGCTATGCCCTGGCGCTCGGGACCGGGGTTGCGCCGCCGGATTCGCTGACCAAGGCCGCCGGGGTGCAATATGCCTTCACCGCCGCGACCGCGCCGATGCTCGGGCTCAAGGACCGGGCCGTCGCCGCCGACCGCGCCGGGCAGGCCGGCGTGCTGTCGAGCGCGGCGATGGTCGACCTCTACAGCCAGATATTCGATGCCGACGACATCACGGGCGAATGGGCCGACCGCGCGAGCAAGTTGCGCGACGCCTACGTCGCCCAGACGCCCGAAGCGCGCCTCGCCGCGATCAAGGCGATCTGGGACGGGTCGAGCGATCCCCTGCAACATTATTCGCGCCAGGTGCTGACCGCCTATTCGGCGGCGCGCCTGCCGGCCCAGAGCGCTTTCTCCGCCGATGCCGCGCCGCTGATCGCGGCGATGCTCGCCGCCGGGCTCGACGCCAACGCCCTGCGCTGGGCAGGCGTGGTGGAGCAGGGCAGCGAAGGCTGGGCCCTGCTCGCGCTGGCCGATCCGCGCGGCGCGGTGCCGGTGAGCAGCTCGGCGCTCGGCACCTTCCTCGACGACGACCGCAGCAGCGCCAGCCGCAAGTCGGCCTTCCTGGTGGCGGGCCTTGCCGGGCTTGGCCGCATCCAGGACAGCGCGCGGCAGGACTTAGCGGGCAAGCTGCGGATCGATCTCAACGGCCAGACGCGCTGGACCCGGCTGATCGACCGCGCGGCCGAGGTCGACAACCAGGCCCTGGTCTGCCTGCTCGCCGGGCTCGGGATGCAGGGGCAGACCTGGGACAAGATGACCCCGCGCTATCTGTTCCATATCGTCTCGGCGCTGAACCGCGTCGGCCTCACCGCCGAAGCGCGGATGATCGCCGCCGAAGCCGTCGCGCGGGCGTGAGCGCCACGGGAGCGATCCCCTCCTTCCTGGCGATGCTGGCGGCCGAGCGCGGCGCCTCGCCCAACACGATCCAGGCCTATCGCCGCGACCTGGAGGGCGCCGAGGAGCTGATCGGCGACCTCGTCCGGGCCGATGCGGCGGCGCTTGCCTCGCTGGGCGGGCACTGGGCTGATCTTGCGCAGTCGAGCCTGGCGCGCAAGTGCTCAGCCCTGCGGCAGTTCTACGGGTTCCTCCTTGATGAGAAGCTGCGCGCCGACGATCCGTCGCCAGCCCTGCCCAAACCGCGCACCCGGCGGCCGCTGCCGCGCCTGCTCGGGCACGGCGACGTCGACCGCCTGTTCGTCCGGGCCGAGGAGGAGGCCGCTGACGACCGGCCCGAGGCGGTGCGGCTGCTGGCCTTGCTGGAACTGCTCTACGGCTCGGGCCTGCGGGCGAGCGAACTGGTCTCGCTGCCGCTGGCGGCGGTGCCGCGCGACGCCCCGTTCCTGACGGTGACGGGCAAGGGCGGCCAGCAGCGCATGGTTCCCGTCAGTAACCGCGCGCGGCAGGCGCTGTCGCGTTGGGTGGCGCTGCGGCCCGATGGCTCGCGGCACCTGTTCCCCTCGCGCGGCGCGCAGGGGCATCTCACCCGCATCCGCCTGTTCCAGCTCCTGCGCGAGTTGGCGGCCCGCGCCGGGATCGATCCCGCGCGCGTCTCGCCGCACGTCCTGCGCCACGCCTTCGCCACGCACCTGCTGGAGGGTGGGGCGGACCTGCGCGTGCTCCAAACCCTGCTCGGCCATGCCGACATCGCGACGACGCAGATCTACACGCACGTTGACAGCGCCCGCCTCGTTGCCCTGGTCAACGCGCGCCATCCGTTGGCGCAGGCTGGCGGGAAGGCGGTCTGAACGAAAAAGGGCGGCAGGTTGCCCTGCCGCCCTTCGTTCGTTCGACTTTCGTCGGCTTCTTACGAAGCCATCGACGACGAAGAGTTCTGGAACGTGGTCTTGAGCTGGTTGCCCAGGCCCTGCATCGCGGCGATCGCGGCAACCGCGATCAGAGCGGCGATCAGGCCGTATTCGATGGCGGTGGCGCCAGCTTCGTCACGGATAAGCTTGTTGATGAAGGTCATGATCAGTCTCCACTTGCAGTCTTCAGTACCCGGCTCTTTGAAAATCCCGGAGCGAGCCCCTCCGGATTACAGGCATTCACTTACTAACCCATTAAGAAGCGGTCATCGCATTCTGACTGGTCGTACTGACGTCGTTCCACATCTTGGTGGTTTCACCTGCGATCCCGCTCAATGCCCCCATCATCGCAATCACGATCATGGCAAGGATCAGGCCATATTCGACGGCGGTGGCGCCGAGTTCGTCCCGGAGCAACCGCCTCAGAAGTGTTGCCTTGGACATGCGCACCCTCGAATACGGTTCTGATCGGATCGGTTTGCCAGCCGGTTCTTAAGAAAGTGTTGATAGGGGCTCTCGACTTGCCAAAAATTCCGACAATGATTCCGGTCGTCGCGGTCGCGCTGATCGCTCCGGGGCCGAGCATCCTGATGCAGCAGCGCCGCCGGGATCGCGCGCATGGCGGCCTGTGGGAGTTTCCCGGTGGCAAGGTCGAGCCCGGAGAATCGCCGGAATCTGCGCTGATCCGCGAGATCGCGGAAGAACTCGGCGTCACGCTGCAAGCGGCGGACCTTGCGCCGCTGACCTTCGCCAGCGATCCGGCGCAGCCGCCGTCGCCGCGCCAGCCGCATGTCATCCTGCTTTACACCTGCCGCCGCTGGGAAGGGGAGCCGCGCTGCCTCGACGGGGAAGCGATCGCCTGGACCGCGCCGGACGCGCTCATGGCCCTGCCGATGCCGCCGCTCGACATCCCTTTGGCGAAAGCGCTGCTCCAGGCGATTTAGCCCCTTGCCAAGCGCGGAGGACCCCCCTATCTGCGCCACTCCAACGCGCCCGTAGCTCAGCTGGATAGAGCATCAGACTACGAATCTGAGGGTCGGACG
>CALLNA010000074.1 GCA_938005655.1 uncultured Novosphingobium sp. | reverse complement strand
GTCACCGGCGACCTGACCGCGGGCGAGACCGCCGCCACGCTCGTCGAGCAGGCCTTCGCGCTCGGCGGCGCGCTCGACATCCTGGTGCTGAACGCGGGCGGCGGGCGCGGGCGGATGCTGGCCGACCAGAGCCTCGACGACATCGACTACACCCTCGCGCTCAACCTGCGCGCGACGATCCTCGCGACCCAGGCCTTCGCCCGGCTGACCCGAAGCAACCGGGGGCGGATCGTCTTCATCTCCTCGGGCATGGCGACCCATCCGGCGCCCGGCGTCTCGATCGGCGCGGCGGCCAAGGCCGGGGCCGAGGCCTTCATGCGCGCGGTCGCGCAGGAGCTGGGTCCGCGCGGGATCACCTGCAACTCGGTCGCGCCCGGCTGCACCCGCACCGAGATGATCGCCGGCCAGACCTGGCCCGAGGCGGTGCCGCCGTGGACCGCGCTGCGCCGGCTGGGCGAGCCGGAGGACATCGCCGACGTCGTCGCCTTCCTCGCCTCGGACGAAGCGCGCTGGCTGACCGGCCTGACCCTGCCCGCGAACGGCGGCCTGGTCACGACCGCGGCCAATATCCTGGCGCGGGCGAAGTGACCGCGAACGAGCGCTGGACCCGCCGCCCCGAGGGCTCGACCTGGGGCGACTGGGGGGCGGACGACCAGGTCGGCCGGCTCAACCTGATCACGCCCGAGATGCGGCTGGCGGCCGTGGCCGAGGTGCGGGAGGGCCGCGCCTTCCTGCTCAGCCTGCCGCTCGACCTGCCAGGCGACGAGGGCCCCGACGCCTATCGCCAGGCCCCCCGGCTGTTCGTGCGCAACTGGGGCGATGAGCCGCTCTACAACATGCGCGTCGGCAGCGCAGTGACCAGCGACGACCACGTGGTCCTGTCGCTGCAATATTCGACCCAGTGGGACGCCCTCGCCCATTGCGGGGCGATGTTCGACGTCGACGGCAGCGGGACCCCGGTGCCGGTCTATTACAACGGCTGGCGCGCCCACGAGCATATCGTCGGCCCGCAAGGCGACGCGCCGCCCTGCGCCCACAAGCTCGGCATCGAGAACATGGCGCTGACCGGGGTCCAGGGCCGCGGGGTATTGATCGACCTCGCCCGCCAGTTCGGCACGGAGTTCCGCCTGGTCGGCTACGACGACCTGATGCGCACGCTCGACGCCCAGGGGCAGGAGGTCCGCACGGGCGACTTCCTGTGCTTCTACACCGGCTACGGCGACGCCCTGCTGGCGATGGGCCGGCAGCCCGACCACGCCGCGCTTCACCGCACCGGCTGTGCGCTCGACGGGCACGACGCGCGCCTGCTGCAATGGATCGAGGACAGCGGCGCGGTCTCGCTGATCGCGGACAACCCGGCGGTCGAGTTCGTCGACCAGTCGGTCGACTACCGGACCCACGACATCCTGCCGCTGCACATCCACTGCATCTTCAAGCTGGGCATGCACCTGGGCGAGCTGTTCTGGCTGGGCGACCTCGCCCGCCACCTGCGCGCGACGGAGCGTACCGCCTTCCTGTTCACCGGCCCGCCGCTGCGCCTGCCCGGTGCCTGCGGATCGCCCGCCGCGCCGGTGGCGACGGTCTAGGTCCTCCCTGAATCTAGGCTTCCGGAAACCGCAGGGCCGCGATCAGGCCGCCGTCCATCAAGATGTCCGTGCCCGACAGGTAGGAGGCGCGGTCGGAGACCAAAAACGCGACGAGGTCGGCCACCTCCAGCATCGTCGCCTCGCGCCCCACGGGCACGGCGTCGAACAGCTTCCGCTTGCCGGCCGAGTGCTTGTAGGCCTCGGCCCCCATCGGCGTCGCGATCAGGCCCGGCGACATCGAGAGAATGCGCAGACCCTTTCGTCCCCACGGCGCGGCGAGGCGCAGGCACATGCGGTTGAGCGCGGCCTTGGACAGCGGATAGGCGAGGTTGACCTCCGCCTTGTCGCCCAGCGCCGCGTGGAGCCGATCGAGGAAGTCCGGCGCGGTCGGCGCGTCGAGCAGCGGCCAGAGCTCCGGCGCGACCGGCGACATGTGCGCCGAGCTGGAGGAGACGAACACCCCGCAGCCGCCCGGCGCGAACACCGGCAGGAAAGCCTCGGCCACCCGCGCCGCGCCGATCAGGTTGACCCGCATGATGAGGTCGAAGTCCCCCGCCGCGACCGAGAGGCCGACGACGTTGGCCAGCACCTTGACCGGCCCCGCCGCCGCGGCCCGCTCGGCCAGCGCGGCGATGTCTTCAGCGCTCGTCAGGTCGCAGCGCAGGCCGGCGGCGTCGTGGCCTTCCTCGTCCAGCCGGGCGACCTGGCGCGCGAGGTGCTCGCCGTCGCGGTCGGCGATCAGCAGGCGGTGGCCGGGTCCGAGCCGCCGCGCCACCGCCATGGCCATCCCTCCGGCGCCGACCACCACCGCAAGCGGGAGGTCGGGCCGGGCATTGCCGCCGGGCCCCGACACCACCTGACTCACAGATGCCAGCCGAGCAGGCGGCCGATGAAGATCAGCACGATCGCCCCGATCACCGAGGCGAGGCAGCCGGCGCGGTTGACGCCGCCGCCGATCCCGCCGGGCGCGCGCGAGGCGGTGACGAGCCCGGCGAGCAGCGAGCCACCGATCCCGAGCAGGATGGTCATGGTCCAGCCCATCTCGACCGGGCCGGGGTAGAAGAACCGCGCCAGCGCGCCGACGATGAGCCCGCTGACGATGGCGCCGATGATGTTGAGCATGTGTCCGTCCTTTTCTGCCGTGCTCGGAAACGGGGCGACCTTCGCTTGGTTGCCGCCGCTTTACAATGGGTTCTCCGGTCCGCCGGCGCGTTCCCCTGTTGCCTCGCCGCCCCACCCGGCGCAGACTGCCGCAAAACAGAATGGGAGAGCCGGCATGGCGACATCGGCGGAATACAAGCTCGGCGAATATGCCTTCCCGCGCGGCTGGTTCGCCGTCGCCAACTCTCGCGAGGTCGGCCGCAAGCCGCTGAGCCTGCGCTATCTCGGCCAGGACCTGGTGCTCTATCGCGGGGCGAGCGGGCGGGCGGTCCTGCTCGACGCCTATTGCCCGCACATGGGCACCCACCTCGGCAGCGGGGAGAACTCGGCGACCTCGCTGTCGGACAGCCACATGGAGGGCGACAACATCCGCTGTCCGTTCCACGCCTGGCGCTTCGGCGCGGACGGGGTCTGCAACCACATCCCCTATTACGACGGCGCGATCCCGCCCGGCGCGCGGGTGCGGAGCTGGACGGTCGAGGAACGCTACGGCGTGGTCTTCGCCTGGCACGATCCCGAGGGCGGCGCGCCCGACTTCGCCCTGCCCGCGTTTCCCGAGTGGGACGATCCCGCCTGGGCGCGCTGGGACGGCCTGGAATACCTGACCGACCTCAAGCACCCGATCGAAATCTTCGACAACATGTCGGACGTCGCCCATCTCGGCCACCTCCACGGCGGCCATGCCATCTCCTACGAGAACGAGTACGACGGCCACCTGATGCACCAGCGCCAGCGCAGCCGGGTCGACGACCAGTCCTCGGGCCTGTTCGGCGACAGCTATGCGACGATCTCGGGCTATGTCGGGCCGGGGATCGCCTTTGGCCGGTTCATCGAGATGAACGCGCTCCAGCTCATCTGCGTGACTCCGATCGAGGACGGCACCTGCCGCCTGTGGCAGACCACGATGATCCGCTCGCCCTCGGGCACGGTCGACGCGGCGGCGCGGGTCATGCGCGACAAGGCCAGCACCCTGTTCGGCGACGGCCTGCTGCGCGACGGCGAGGTCTGGCAGGCCAAGCGCCCGGCGCTCTCGATCATCCAGCTCCCCTCCGACGGGCCGTTCCGCCAGTCGCGGACCTGGTACAGCCAGTTCTACAACCCGCGGGCCAGGGCGGACGAGATCGTCGCCCCGGTCGCCGGCAGGCACTACGCCAAGGGCTGGCCGCCGTTCACCCCGGCGGAGATGGCCGAGGCATAGGCCCCGCCCCACTCGGGAGAGGCACGAAAGAAGGTTCGAAAAATGGAATACCGCCCCCTGGGCCGCAGCGGAATCACGGTCAGCGCGATCGGCCTCGGCGTGATGACCTTCGGCGCGCAGACGGCGCCGGACGACGCCTTCCGTCAGCTCAACCTGGCGCTGGACGCCGGCGTCACCCTGTTCGACACGGCGGAGAACTACCCCGCCCCGGTCGATGCGGCGACGCAGGGGCGCTCGGAGGAGATCCTCGGCCAGTGGATCGCGGCGCGCGGGGTGCGGGACCGGGTGGTCGTCGCCACCAAGGTCGCCGGGCCGGGCAACGCCGCGGGCAACATGAACCATATCCGCGGGACGGCGCGCCGTCTCGACCGCGTCAACCTGGTCGCCGCCTGCGACGCGAGCCTGCGGCGGCTCGGCACCGACCGCATCGACCTCTACCAGGTCCACTGGCCCGAGCGGCCGATCACCACCCTGCGCCGCTCGCGCTTTTCGCATATCCCCGACGCGCCCGATCTCGTGCCGCTGGAGGAGACCCTCGCCGCGCTGGGCGAGCTGGTCGCCGCCGGCAAGGTCCGCGCGATCGGCCTGTGTAACGAGGCCGCCTGGGGCGTGATGCATTGCCTGGCCGCGGCCGAGCGCCAGGGCCTGCCGCGCCTCGCCGCGATCCAGAACGGCTACAGCCTGCTCGACCGCCAGTTCGAGATCGCCCTGGCCGAGGTGGCCCTGCGTGAGGACGTGGGCCTGATCGGCTTCTCCCCGCTCCACAGCGGGCTGCTGACCGGCAAGTACGACCCGGGCGCGCCGCGGAAGCTGGCGGGCAGCCGCTCCAGCCTGTTCGCCGGCTTCGAGGCGCGGTTCAAGCCGGCGGTGCTGAACGCGGCGGCCGCTTATGCCGCCCTCGCCCGCGAGCACGGCATCGCGCCCGCCCACATGGCCCTGGCCTTCGCCCGATCCCGCCCGTTCACGACCAGCGTGCTGATGGCGGCCAGCTCGGCCGCGCAGCTCGAAGGCAACCTCCCCGCCATCGACCTCGCCCTGCCCCGCGAGCTGATCAAGGCGATCGACGCGATTCACGACGCGCATCCCAATCCGGGGTGAGCACCGGGGTTTTCCGATTCACCCGAGTCAATCCGAGTCGCCGGCTGTCCCCGCGCAAATATTTTTTCACAGATTCACTTTGACTCTTGCGCTACGCGCCAGCCCCCGGTTTGCCGCGCGTCGCTGCGCTGCGGCAAGCGTTCCATCGCCCGCCGATGAGTGAACGGGCGATTTACCCTCTTGTATCCGACTCGGGTTGAGGCACAATCGGTAGTGGTGCGGGAAACAGGGGCACCTCTAGACCTAGATTCAGCGGAGAGGGCGCAGGCCGCGCCGCGACGAGGGATTCGAAAGGTCGGGGGAACCGGAACGCACTGCGCGCGGAAGAACAAACAGGGGGATAATCCCCCGCCGCGGGCTTCATTGTGGTATATTGGGCGCTCGCCCACCGATTCGAACGAATGCGGAACGAACAGGGGTTCGCGACAGTTCGGGCAGCGGTGGACAAGCCTGCGGACAAGCGTGGGGACAGTCGGTGGATTTCAGGAACACGAACGAGACGGATGAGATGACGGACGAAGGGTCTCTGTTCGCGGCGGAAGCGCCGCCTGCCGGCACTATCCAGAAGGAGGCGGGCGGCAGCCCGGCCGTGGCCATGACCGAGAAAAGCGATGCGGGCTCGCAGGAGCTGGTGGCGAAGCTGGGCGCGGAAGCGCTCGCCGGCGCGATCAAGGCCAGCGCGGCCAATACCAGCGCGGCCAGGAACGACGATTCCAAGGCGATCATGGACCGCCGCTTCACGGTCGTGACCGACGAATCGCGCGATGCCCTGCTGACCGACTTCGGCAAGGACACGCTCGACGACCGCTACCTGCTGCCCGGCGAGAAGTACCAGGACCTCTTCGCCCGCGTCGCCGACGCCTATGCCGACGACCAGGAGCACGCCCAGCGGCTCTACGACTACATCTCGAAGCTTTGGTTCATGCCGGCGACCCCAGTGCTCTCGAACGGCGGCACCGGGCGCGGCCTGCCGATCTCGTGCTATCTCAACTCGGTCAGCGACAGCCTGGAAGGCATCGTCGGCACCTGGAACGAGAACGTCTGGCTGGCCAGC
>CALLNA010000073.1 GCA_938005655.1 uncultured Novosphingobium sp. | reverse complement strand
AGAAGGTGTCGTGGACGTTGGCGACCCAGTCGCGCAGCGCCTCGTTCATCGCGTCCTTGAGCGTCTTCGCGCCGCTCTCGACCGGGATCACCTCGGCGCCGAGCAGCTTCATCCGGAAGACGTTGGGCTGCTGGCGGGCGACGTCGACCGCGCCCATGTAGATCACGCAAGGCAGGCCGAAGCGGGCGCAGACCGTAGCCGTGGCGACGCCGTGCTGGCCCGCGCCGGTCTCGGCGATGATCCGGGTCTTGCCCATGCGCAGGGCGAGCAGGATCTGCCCGACGCAATTGTTGATCTTGTGCGCGCCGGTGTGGTTCAGCTCCTCGCGCTTGAGCCAGATCTGCGGGCCGCCGAAGTGCTCGGTCAGGCGGGGCGCGAAATAGAGCGGGCTGGGGCGTCCGACGTAGTGCGCCAACAGGTCATCGAATTCCCGCTGAAATTCGGGGTCCGCCTTGGCCTTGCGGTATTCCCTCTCCAGATCGAGGATCAACGGCATCAGCGTCTCGGCGACGTAGCGGCCGCCGAACTGGCCGAAATGGCCGCGTTCGTCGGGCAGGTTGCGCAAGGAGTTCGGGGGAGGAGCTGCGGTCATGACCCGGCAGCGCTTGGCAGAGCCGGCGGGCCGAGTCCAGTGGCGAGGCCTGCGGGCGAGAGGTGCCGCTTGAGCGGGGTCCGCGACCGAAAAGCCGCCAAAGCGCCGTAATTTAGATACAAAACTTTCAGTAGTATGAATGAATGTGTTGCAAAGTTGTATCAATGAGACGGAATGCGGAAACAAAACATCATTTGTTCATTGGAGCGACAGGCGCGGCTTCCTAGCTCCGCCGGACCCCCGAATACGAAGGGGTCGCAATCTAGGAGTAATACGATGCGTACAGTTCTCATCTCGCTCGCCGCGGCTGCCGCTGCGGTCGCCACCCCCGCTCTCGCCAACGAGGCGCGCGTCGAGGCTCGCGGCGGTGTGATCTGGGGCGGCGGCGACACCGAGGCGACCGTAGGCGCCGCGGCGGGCTACGATTTCGATCTCGGCAGCTCGGCCTTCGCCGGTGCCGAGGTCTCGGGCGACAAGATCCTGACCTCCGGCACCAAGGTCGGCTGGGGCTTCACCGGCCGCGCCGGCGTGAAGGTCGGCAACGGCGGCAAGCTCTACGCCAACGGCGGCTACACGACCGAGTTCTGCGATACCTGCGAAGGCAACTGGCATGTCGGCGCGGGCTACCAGCAGAACCTGGGCAACAAGCTCTACGGCAAGGTCGAGTATCGCCACTATCTGCCGGTCGCGGCCACCACGGCCGATGCCGATTCGATCGGCGTGGGCCTCGGCCTGCGCTTCTGATCCCTTCGGAAGCGGTAACCAAGGGAGGCGGTCCGGTGACGGGCCGCCTCTTTTTTGCGCCTCCGTGTATCGCAGCGGTTACAGCCTGTTGCGCAAGTGCAACATGAAAATATGCAATTGATTCAAACCCTGATTGTGCATTGCAGCGCGAACGGTGCCCGCATAGTGGCCTCCGTACCCCACACAGATGGGTGAATCTCAGGAGCAAATACATCATGCGTACCGTTCTTTTCTCGCTCGCCGCGGCTGCCGCCGTGGTCGCCACTCCCGCCCTCGCCAACGAAGCGCGCGTCGAAGCTCGCGCCGGCGTGATCTGGGGCAGCGGCGATTCCGAAGCGATCGTGGGCGCTGCCGTCGGCTATGATTTCGACCTCGGCTCGAAGGCTTTCGCGGGCGTCGAAGTGTCGGGCGACAAGATTCTCGATTCGGCCGCCAACCGCGTGGCCTTCGGCTTCACCGGCCGCCTCGGCGCGAAGGTCTCGCCCGAGGACAAGCTGTTCCTCGCCGGCGGCTACACCACCAAGCCCTGCCGCTTCTGCACCGACAGCGAGCACCTGGGTGCCGGTTGGGAGCACAAGTTCGGTCCGATCTACGGCAAGGTCGAGTACCGCCACTACTTCACCAACCAGGGCCTGCCGGACACCGACGCTGTCGTCGGCGGCATCGGCGTCAACTTCTGATCTGACGATCCTGAAGTGAATATCGGGGCGGTCCGGCAACGGGCCGCCCTTTTTTCTGGCGATTATGTAGTTTGCAAATCAGACCGGGCGGACGTTCCCACCCGTTCGTCACCCCGGATCAAGTCCGGGATGACGAGGTTCGTGAGTGGCCTCCACTTCCCACTCCATTCCGATCATTCGCCCGCCGGGTTTGCAAACTACATAATCGTCTATGCCCCGCGCGCGGCGCGGCAGAAGGCGGCGATCTTGGCGAGGTCCTTGACGCCGGGCGCGCTTTCCACGCCGGAGGAGGTGTCCACCAGCGGAGCCCCCGTGGCGCGGACCGCCTCGGCGACATTGCCGGGCGTCAGGCCGCCGGCCAGGCCCCAGGGCAGCGGGCCTTTGCCGCCCGCCAGCAGGCTCCAGTCGAACGCCAGGCCCATGCCGCCGGGCAGGGTGCCCTTGGGCGTCCGCGCGTCGAACAGGATGAAGTCGGCCGCCTCGCGATAGCCCGCGGCGCGGGCCACATCCTCCGCGACGGCCACCGACACGACCTTCCACACCGGCAAGCCGAAGCGCGCGCGCAGCCGCGCGGCGCGTTCCGGCGTCTCCTCGCCGTGAAGCTGGAGGATGTCGAGCCGCGCAGCGGCGACGGCTTCGCCGATCAGGGCATCGTCGGCGTCGACGAAGACCCCGACGCGGGCGATCCTGCCCTGCGCCCGCTCCTGCAAGGCGGCGGCGTCGCGCGGGGGCAGGTAGCGCGGCGAGGGCGCGAAGAAGTTGAAGCCGACATAGCCGGCGCGCGCCTCGATCGCGGCGTCCAGGGCGTCGGCGGTGGTGACGCCGCAGATCTTGATCGCAGGGGTGGCCATGCGCGGGGAGGTAGTGGCCTCCCCGCGCAGGTCAAGGCCGGTCTGAGCAGGGCGGAGCCTAGGGCGCCAGCTCGAACTGGACCGAGACGTTGACGTTGAGCGCCACCTCGCCCGGAGCCATCGGGGTCGGCGCGGCGGCGGCGTCGGCCATGGCCATGCGGTACATCGGCACGGGCGGGGCATGGCCGCCGGTCTCGGTCAGGGTCAGGATACGCACGATCTTCATGCCCGCCGCGCGGGCGTAGAGCTCGGCGCGCTGGCGGGCCTTGCGCACGGCGTCGACCCGCGCCTCGTCGGTGGCCGCGTCGCTGTCGTCGACCTGGAAGCTCGGTCCGTTGACCTGGTTCGCCCCGGCCGCGACCAGGGTGTCGATCACCTTGCCGAACTCGCCCAGGTTGCGCTGCTTGACGGTCACGGTGTTGCTGGCCTGGTAGCCGGTGATCCGCGGCGGCCCCTGCTCGACCGCGCCGCTCGGCAGGCGGGGCGGCTCGGCATAGACCGGATTGAGGCTGAGGTTGCTGGTCTGGATGTCGCGATCGGCGACGCCGGCCCGCTTCAGCGCGGCGATCACGCGGTTCATGTCGGCGGCGTTGGCGGCGAGCGCCGCGCCCGCGGTCGCGCCGGTGCTGGCGACGCCCGCGCTGAACACGGCGAGGTCGGGCGCGCGGGTGGCGTGGCCCTCGGCATTGACGGTCAGCAGGGTGCTGCCGGGCGCCAGGGCGGGGCCGTCCGCCTGCTGCGCCGAGGCGGCGGTGGGGATCAGGGCGGCGGCGAGCAGGGCCGGGCCGAGGGCAAGCGGAGCGAGGTGCTTCATGGAAAGGTTCTCCTTCAAGTCGCCGTGCGAATGCCCGGCTCCAGCTTGAAACGCCCTGAACGCGAAATCGCCCTCCCGTTCAGCTTTCTCCCCGGGAAGGTGAACTACAGCGTCGCCTCGATCGCCCGGACGGCGGCGACGGGATCGTCGGCGCGGCTGATCGGGCGGCCGATCACCAAGACGCTGGCGCCGCCGTCGCGCGCCTCGCGCGGGGTGACGGTGCGCTTCTGGTCGCCGTTGCCCTCGGTACCCGTGGCGGGCCGCAGGCCGGGGACGACGAAGAAGCCGTTGCGCCATTGCCGGTGGATCGCCGCGACCTCGTGGCCCGAGCAGACGATCCCGTCGAGCCCGGCCGCCTCTGCCAGCTCGGCCAGGCGCAGCGCCTGGTCGTGGGGCGTGCCGGAGACCCCGGCGCGGGCGAGATCGCGCTCGTCGAGGCTGGTCAGGACCGTGACCGCGACCACCTTGCAGTTCTCGCCCGCGGCGGCCTTGGCATCCTCCATCATCGCCCGCCCGCCCGAGGCGTGGACCGTGACGATCGCCGGCTCCAGCACGTGGAGCGACTGCATCGCCGCGGCGACGGTGTTGGGGATGTCGTGCAGCTTGAGGTCGAGGAAGATCGGCAGGCCGAGCTTGGCCATCTCGTGCACGCCGTGGTGGCCGTGGGCGCAGAAGAACTCCAGCCCGAGCTTCAGGCCGCCGACGTGCTCCTTGACCTTGCGGGCGAGGGCTTCGGCGGCGTCGAGGCGGGGAACGTCGACGGCAAGGTAAATCGGGTTGTGGTGCATCAATCGGCCGATGGCGTATCGGATGCGGCGGCGTCAAGCTGCGTTGCGGTCGCCAGCGGCGGCTGCGGCGTCACGGCGCGGACGGAGTTCTCCAGCGCGTTGATCCGGCGCGAATAGCGCCAGCGGCCGATCAGGTTGATCAGCCACATCGGCACCAGGCCGAGCAGGAAGAAGGCGAGGGCGATGATCCCCACCGGCCAGTCGAAATGCAGGTAGCTGTCGGACAGCGGCCAGAAGTTCACCGGCGCCCGGTTCCAGTTCATCGCGATGAACCCCACCAGTAGCGCGGTGATCACCACCCAGACGATCGTGCGAATGACCTGCATGGTTGTGTCCGCTCCTTGTTCGTTTTTGTGCCCTTGTTGGCGGGGATGCTAGGGAAGATCGCCAAGGAAGGGAAGATGCGGGGCGTTCCGGCGCCCTCGATCCTCCCCCTCAGGGGGGAGGATTTCCCGCGATCACCGCCACCGCAGCCGGTCGGGAGTGAGTTGATCGACGCGGGTCACGCCCATCAGGCGCATCCCGCGCTCGATCTCGTCCTTGAGCAGGGCGATGGCGCGCTCGACCCCCGCCTGGCCGGCCGCGGCGAGGGCGTAGAGGTAGAGCCGCCCGCCCGACGCGCAGCTCGCGCCCGCGGCCAGGGCCTTGAGCACATGGGTCCCGCGCCGCACGCCGCCGTCGCAGATGATCTCGATCCGCCCGCCGACCGCATCGACGATCTCGCGAAGCTGGTCGAAGGGCGCGCGGCTGCCGTCGAGCTGGCGGCCGCCGTGGTTGGAGATCATGATCGCGTCGAAGCCCATGTCCGCGGCGCGGCGGGCGTCGGCGGCGCTCATCACGCCCTTGAGGGCGAACGTGCCGCCCCAGTCGTCGCGGATCCGCTCGGCCGCCTTCCAGTCCATCGTCGGGTCGAGCATCGTGTTGAAGTAGCCGGCGATCGATACCGCCTCGCCGGTGCCTTCGGCGACGTGGGTGTCGAGGTTGGGCAGGCTGAACTTCTCGCGGAACACGTAGTCCAGCGCCCAGCGCGGCTTGAGCGCATAGGACAGGGCCGAACTCGGCGTGAAGCGCGGTGGCGAGGTGAAGCCGCTGCGCGCGCAGCGCTCGCGCTTGCCCGAGACGATCGTGTCGACGGTCAGCGCGATCGCGTCGAACTTCGCCGCCCGGCAGCGCTCGATCATCGAGCGGTTCAGCCCCTTGTCCTTGTGGTAGTAGAACTGGAACAGCTTGGGGGTGGAGACCATGGCCCCCACCTCCTCGATGCTGACCGTGGCGAGGCTGGAGATGCCGAACCACAGCCCGAACTTCTCCGCCGCCCTGGCCACGGCGCGCTCCCCCTGCCAGTGGAACACGCGCTGGAGCGCGGTGGGCGAGAGGATCAGCGGCAGCGCGCTTCTGCGGCCGAGGATGGTGAGCGAAGTGTCGATCTCGGCGGCGCCGGCGAGGACGTCGGGCACGAGGTCGCAGTCCGCGAAGGCGGCGGTGTTGCGGGCCTTGGTCAGCTCGTCGTCGGCCGCGCCGTCGATATAGTCGAACACTGGCCAGGGCAGGCGGCGCCGGGCCAGCTCGCGGAAATCGGCGATGTTGTGGCAGTCGCTCAGCTTCACGGACGGCGGCGGCTCAGCGGCGGGTCGGCTGGACGACGGGCTGGGCGACGGTGCGGGGCTTGCCGTACTGGCCGCGCGCCGGCTGTTGCGCCGGTTGCGGCTGGTTCCGGGCACGCTGCGCCGCATCGGCTTCGGCCTCGAGCTGGGCCAGGATCTGCGGGGTCGTCGAGCGCGCCGGATAGCGGCAGCCGCGCTGCTGGCCGATACCCTTGAGGAACGAGCGCCGTGCCGTGCCGGCAAGGATCGCCGTCTGGATCTTGCGCTGCTGGGCATTGGCGCCGGAGACCTCGCGGATCAGCCCGCGGAACGGGATGAACGAGCCGAGCGCCTCCTGCGCGGCGCGGCCCGCGCTGATGCGCTGGCGGCTCTCCTGGGGAATGTCGATATCGTCGCCGAGCACGGCGTCCAGCTCTCTGATCGCGGCGGCGATCTGCTGGCAGCGGGCCATCCCGGTCAGGTCGTAGGGATCGTCCTGCGCCGCGATCAGCAGCGGCGGGATCTCGCCCCGCTTGATATTGAGGTCGCTCAAGGGGGTGAGGGCGACGTCCTTCGCCCCGACGTCCTGCTGGGTGATCGGCTTGTCGGGCTCCTTCGCCGGTTCCTCGGCGCGGGTCTCGTTCTGGCGCTGCTGGGCCGAGGCCGGGACTGTGGCGGCGGCAAGGCCGGCGGCGGCGAGCAGGAGGCCGGAGCGCAGGGCGCTGCGCGAGACGACCGAGAAATTCATGGCGGTTCCTTCCAGGTTGGTTGGCACGAGTCGACTTAGTCCGGAGACCGGGTTTCTCCTCGCTCTCCAGCGACGGGACGGGCGCTGGCGTCGTCCAGTCGTGATCGGACCCTCAACCCCGCTTGCGGCATGCAGTTCCATCGCCGCGCACCATGACAGACCGCTCCCGTGTAGGACAGCGCTATTCGCCGGTTATCGCCGCAGGTCGGCGAAGGTGTCGCAGGCGTCCTCGTTCCCGGTTTCCAGGCCCTTGCGCAGCCACTGCATCCGCTGGGCGCTGGTGCCGTGGGTGAAGGCGGCCTCGACCGGACGGCGGCCCGCCGCCTTCATCAGGGTGTCGTCGCCGATCTGGTGGGCGGCGTTGAGGCCGCTCTCCATGTCGCCGGGCTCAAGCCGGTCGCGGTTCTTGGCGGCCCAGACCCCGGCGTAGCAATCGGCCTGAAGCTCCAGCCGGACGGAAAGCTGGTTGGCCTGGCTCGGGTTCTGCTGCTGGAGGCTGCGGACCTGGTCGGACATGCCGGTCAGGTTCTGGATGTGGTGGCCGTATTCATGGGCGATCACGTAGTCGCGGGCGAACTGGCCGGTCGCGCCCAGCTCCTGGTCCATCTGGCGGAAGAAATCGGTGTCGAGATAGATGCCCTGGTCGGTCGGGCAGTAGAACGGCCCCATCGCGCTTTGCGCCGCGCCGCAGCCGGAGCTGCCCGCCTGGTCGTAGAAGGCCAGCTTCGGCTGGCGGAAGGCCACGTTCGAGGCGCGGAAGATCGGCTCCCAGGTCTTGTTGAGCGAGGACAGCGCGTTGCAGCTTTCGAGCCGGGCGGGGTTGAGCCGGCAGATCTCCTCGGCCGTGCCGCCGCCGCGCGGCTGGCCCTGGCTCGGCGCGGCTTCCTGGCCGCCCTGCATCTGGCTGAGCTGGCCGAGCATCTGGCCGGGATCGACCCCGAAGACCAGCGCGGCGATGACCGCGATCACGATCGTCCCGCAGCCGAGCTTGCCGCCGCCGATCCCGCCCGGCAGGCTGAAGCCGCCGCCGCGGCCCTGGTCCTCGACGCTGACGCTGTCCGGATCGAAATCGTCGAGCTTCATGAATCACCCCTCGTGCTGCATAGGTCAGTACCAGCAGAAGTTCTTTGGCGGCAATCCTCAGGAGTCCAGCATGTTCCTTTCCGGCAAGCGCGCCCTCGTTACCGGGTCGACCTCGGGCATCGGCCTGGCCATCGCGCGGGCGCTCAGGGCGGAGGGGGCCGAGCTGGTCCTCTCGGGCTTCGGCGAGGCCGGGGCGATCGCCGCGCTGTGCGAGGAGCTGTCGGCGCGGCACGTCGCCGCCGACCTCGGCAACCGCGCCGGCGTCGAGGCGCTGATGGCCGGGGCGGGCGAAGTCGACGTGCTGGTCAACAACGCCGGGATGCAGCACGTCGCCCCGGTCGAGGACTTCCCGGTTGACAAGTGGGACACGATCATCGCGCTCAACCTGACCGCCGCCTTCGACGCCTCGCGGCTGGCGATCCCGCACATGAAGCGGCGGGGGTGGGGGCGGATCATCAACACCGCCTCGGCCCATTCGCTGACGGCCTCGCCGTTCAAGTCGGCCTACGTCTCGGCCAAGCACGGCCTCGCCGGGCTGACCAAGACCCTGGCGCTGGAGCTGGCGACCTTCGGCGTCACCGCCAACTGCATCAGCCCTGGCTATGTGTGGACGCCGCTGGTCGAGAACCAGATCCCCGACACGATGAAGGCGCGCGGGCTGAGCCGCGAGCAGGTGATCGAGGACGTCCTGCTCGCCGGCCAGCCGACCAAGCGCTTCGTCCAGCCCGAGGACATCGGCGAGCTGGCGGTGTTCCTCTGCCGCGACGCGGCGGCCAATATCACCGGCGCGAACATCAGCATGGACGGGGGCTGGACGGCCGCCTGAGCGGTGGGCGGAGGGGCACTGTGACCTTGCTGCCACCTGCTTAAGATTTCTCGACTTTTTGGAATTTCCGGCACTTGCCGCCCGGTCCGCTTGGTGTAGTTTTTGCGCGCGATGAAACGGGGCGTGAGAGCGGCGAATCAATGCGCGACGGCGCTGCTGGCCGCCGCGTTGCTCGCCGTGCCTGTCAATGGCGCGACGCGTCGCGACACCGCGCTCGAAGCACAGCTCCTCGACCACATCAAGGTCCTGGCCAGCGACGAGTTCGACGGCCGCCGCCCCGGCACCGAGGGCGAGGCCAAGACCCTGCGCTACATCGGCCGCGAATTCTTCGACATCGGCCTGGTCTCGGGCACCAACGACCCCGGCAACGCCTGGTTCGCGCCGGTCGTGCTGGTCGCGCGGGAGCCGGCGGCCTCGACCGCCCAGTTCAGCCGGCGCGGGCGCACGATCCCGGTGCCGGCGAGCCAGGTCCTCGTCCTCACCTCGGGCAAGCGCAGCCTGGTGCGCGACGCGCCGGTGCTGTTCGTCGGCAAGGGGGACGTGAAGGCGCTCTCGCGGATGGACCTCGCCGGGCGCGTCGCGCTGCTGCTCGACGACGCCGAGGGCACCGGCAAGCGGCAGGACGAGCTGATCGACGCCGGGGCCTCGGCCGTGGTGACGGTGCTCGACGCAGACCGCACGATCGACAGCGTCAAGGCGCACCGGCAGCGCTCGGGCTACGCCCTGGCCAGCGACGCTCTCGGCGGCGATCTCGAGGCCTTCATCACCCGCGACGTCGCGACCCGCCTGCTGGCCGGGGGCGGGCAGACCCTCGCCGGCCTGGAGCAGCTCGCCGCCCGGCCCGACTTCACCTCGCGCACGCTCGATTTCACCGTCAGCCTCGAAGCGACGACCTCCGAGACCAAGATCCGCACCCACAACGTGATCGGCAAGCTGCCCGGCCGCCATCCGGAGGCCGGCGCGGTGCTGTTCCTGGCCCATTGGGACCACTTCGGCGAATGCGCCGTGCCGCCCGCCGAGCACCTGATCTGCAACGGCGCGATCGACAACGCCAGCGGGGTCGCCGCCCTGATCGAGACGGCGCGCCGCCTCTCGCGTCCGCCGCAGATGGACCGCGACGTCTATTTCCTCGCCACGACCGGCGAGGAGCTGGGCCTGCTCGGCGCCCAGGCCTTCGCCGAGAACCCGCCGCTGCCGCTCAAGCAGATCGTCGCCGCCTTCAACATGGATTCCATCGCCCTGGCCCCCGCCGGAACCCCGCTCGGCGTGGTCGGCAAGGGCAAGACCGGGCT
>CALLNA010000072.1 GCA_938005655.1 uncultured Novosphingobium sp. | reverse complement strand
GCGCTGGCGCAGCAGCTTGATGAAGTCGATGCCGCTCATCACCGGCATGTTCCAGTCGAGCAGGATCACGTCGGGCATGGCCTCGGCGCAGCGGGCCAGCGCCTCCTGCCCGTCGCCGGCCTCGTCGACCGCGAAGCCCATCCCTTCCAGGATGTGGCGCGCGACCTTGCGGATGACCCGCGAATCGTCGACGATCAGACAGCTTTTCATGGTCGCGATTTCCTCATTCCCGACAGAGCCTTAACCCCCGGGTGTAACCAATAGCTTAAGCGGCCTTTATGCAGGGGTCGCCGGGCCCGGCGATCAGGCCGGCGACGCCGACCAGCAGCAGCGGCCCGGCATCGGATTCGACCATGCCGAGCGCCACCCGGTCCCATCCGCGGCCGAGCGCGGTGCGCAGCGGCAGGCAGTCCGAGCGGGCCTCGGCCACGTCCTCGACCGCGTCGACCAGCAGCGCGTAGAGGTGGCCCTCGAACTCGACCACGGCGGCCTTGGGGCGGACGGCGGGCGCGCCCGGCTCCGGTGCCAGTTCCAGCGAGGCGCGGCAGTCGACCACGGTCAGGACGCGGCTGCGCAGGGCGGAAAGCCCGGCGACATGGGCGGGCGCGCGCGGAATCGGACTGGGCGCGTCGAGCTCGATCACCGAATGGACCTCGCTCGCGGGCAGGGCGACCCGCCGCCCGGCTATGGCGACGACGAGCAGCAGGCCGGTCACGAGGCGATCCTCCGGCGCGCGGCGGCGAAGGCGGCGGCCAGGCCCTCGCGGTCGTAGCGATAGACGCTGTCGGGCGCGCCCGCCGCCTCCTCGCGCGTGGTGCGCAGGCGGATGACCGCGCCCGCGCCGGTCTCGGCCGGGGCGTCGTCTTCCATGCCGATCGCGATGTCGGCCTCGCCCGGCTCGGTGACGACGCGATAGCCCGCGGCCTCGGCCAGCGGCCTCAGGAAGGTGTGCAGCCAGGGATCGTCGGTGGCGAGGCGACAGACCGGCTGGCGCGCTGCCGGCTCGCTGGCGATCCGCGCGAACAGCCAGTGCGCGTCGATCACCTCGGCGGGCTCGCCGTCGATCAGGGTCACGCCCTCGATCTCGCCCGGCGCGGCGGCGGGGAGCACCTCGCCGTCGAGCGTGCGGATGTCGATCACCTCGCGCAGGGCATAGGCGATCTCGCGCGCGCCGTCGGTGAGGCGGAACAGGCGCACGATATCACTGACGCCGGGCGGGGACTCGACGCCGGCCAGCGACAACAGCCGGTCGTCGACCACCGCCTGGGGCCCGCCCGCGCCGAATTGCAGCGCGCCGGGCCCGACCTCGTCGATCCGGCCGACTGCCGCCATGCGCACCGCGCGGCGGCGCCCGTCGAGGCCGACGAACAGCAGGACCTTGTCGCCCGGCAGCACGGTGTCGGCACCGGGCTCGGCCAGGCGCGAGGCGCGCTCCTGCGCGTCGAAGGAGAGCCCGCCCGCGCGGGCGATCCCGGCGACGTCGAGCAGCAGGATCGGGTTGCCGTCGTCGGTCAGGGTCGTGCCGGCATAGAGCCCGATGGCCATGACCGCGGGGGCGATCGGCTTGACCACCAGCTCCTCGTGGTCGTGCAGCTCGTCGACCGCGAGGGCGAAGAGGTTGCCGCCGGCCAGGCGCAGCACGATCAGGCGGCTCGCCGCGATGTCGGCCGCGCTGCCGCTGCACAGCACCTCGCCGAGCGCGAGGCAGGGCAGCCGCCGGTCGCGGATGCGGGCGAGGGTGACGGTGGCGAGGCGGGACAGCTCGATCCCGTCCTCTCCGGCATGGACGATCTCCTCGACCGCCGAGCGCGGGATGGCGAAGCGCTGGCCGCCCAGGCCCACGGTCAGCGCGGGGATGATGCTCAGGGTCAGCGGCACGCGGATCGTCAGGCGGGTGCCCTGGCCGGGTGTGCTGTCGAGCTCGACCGCGCCGCCGACCCGCTCGATATTGGCGCGAACCACGTCCATGCCGACCCCGCGGCCGGAGATGGCGGTAACGGCCTCGGCGGTCGAGAGGCCCGCCTCGAAGATCAGGCCGCAGCGTTCGCGCTCCGGCATCCGCGCGCCCTCGGCGGCGTCGATCAGCCCGGCGGCGACGGCCTTGTCGACCAGCCGCTGGCCGTCGATGCCGCGGCCATCGTCCACCACGTCGATCATGATCTGGTTGCCGGACTGGCGCGCGGCGAGCGTCAGCAGCCCGATCTCGCGCTTGCCCACGGCGCGGCGCTGGGCCGGGGTCTCGATCCCATGGTCGATCGCGTTGCGGATGATGTGGGTCAGCGGATCGCGGATCGTCTCGATCATCTCGCGGTCCAGCTCGACGTCGCCGCCCTCGATATCGACCAGAACCTGCTTGCCGAGCTCGGCCGAGAGGTCGCGGACCAGGCGGGGCAGGGCGATGAACAGGGTCTCGATCCGCTGCATCCGGGTGCGGGTCATCGCGTCGCGGACCTCGGCGATGATCGCGGAAAGGCGCTCGAACTGGCCCTCGATCGCGGCGTCGGTCGGCGTCTCGCGCAGGCGGCGGGCAAGGTCGTTGCGGGCGAGGACCATGTCGGAGACGCCGCTCATCACCCGGTCGAGCAGCTCGACCGGCAGGCGGACCGAGCGCTGGGCGGCGGCGGGCCGCTGGTGGGACAGGGTTTCGGCGAGGGCCGGCAGGGCCAGCTCCTCGGCGGTCTCGGCATCGGGCTCCAGCGCGCGGATCAGGCCCTCGTCGCCGTCTCCGGGGAAGTCGCGGCCGGCGTCGATCGCCTCGACCATGTCGCCGATCCGGTCGATCACCGCGAGCACGGCGCTGACCAGCGCGGCATCGGCCGCGCGGCGCCCGGCGCGCACATCGGCCAGGGCGTCCTCGGCGGCGTGGCTCAGGGCCTGGAGGCGGGGGAGGTCGAAGAAGCCGCAGTTGCCCTTGACCGTGTGGACGAAGCGGAAGATCGAATCGAGCCGCGCCCGGTCGCCCGGATCGGCCTCCCAGGCGACGATCTCCCCGCCCAGGGTCTCGAGCATCTCGCGCGATTCCGCGACGAATTCCGCGAGCAGATCGTCCATCAGGCCCCCTTCGCGCACCGAACGCGCGCGGGGGCGTTATGGGGGAGGATGGTTAACGAAGGGTTGGCGGGAACAGAGGGGCCGGCCCTCGCCAGGCTGCCGTTCCGTCACCCCGCGCGGATCATCCCGAAGCCGTGGAGCAGGTGATCCAGCTCGCCCTGGGGCGAGGGCGCGAAGACCAGCGGCTCGGGCGCGGCGCGGATCGCGTCGATCTCGTCGGCGACCTGCTCGACGGTCCAGCTCGGGTGATAGACGCCGGGGCTCTCGGCGATGAAGGCGCGGGCCATGCGGCCGCCCATCGCCACCAGCATCTCGCCGCTGATCGCGCAGCTTTCGTGGCAGAGGTAGGCGACGGCCGGGGCGACCATCTCCGGCTCCATCGGCGGGAACTTCGAGGTGTCGATGCCATCCGACATGCGCGTGACCGCAGCCGGAATGATGACGTTGGACTTGACGCCCACGTCCTTGCCCTCGATCGCGGCGGTGTTGGACAGGCCCATGAACCCGGCCTTGCACAGCGCGTAGTTGGCGTTGTTGGCCTTGCCGTAGAGCCCGTTGATCGAGCCGGTCAGGACGATCCGGCCATAGCCCTGCGCGGCCATCAGCGGGAAGCATTCGCGCACCATGTGGAACGCGCCCCTGAGGTGGACGGCGAGCACGCTCTCGAAATCGTCGTAGGAGATTTCGGACAGGGTGCCGCGGCGCACGTTGCCGGCGCTGTGGATCAGCATGTCGACGCGGCTGAAGGCCTCGGTGGCCGTCCTGACGATGGCCTGCGCGCCCTCCGGCGTGGCGACGCTGTCGAGGCTGGCCACGGCCTCGCCCCCGGCGGCGCGGATCTCGCTCACCAGGGCGTCGGCCGGGCCTTCATCGGTGGCGTCGCCGGACATCGAGACGCCCGGATCGTTGACCACGATCCTCGCCCCGCGCGCGGCGAGCAGCAGCGCATAGGCCCGCCCGAGCCCGCGCCCGCCGCCGGTGATCACGGCCACGCGGCCGTCGAAGCGCAATTCGGACATCTCACTCTCCTGTAGCTGGAGGAGCGCTTAGCGGACGGCTCCCGCGGCGCGCAACCGCGCAATCTCGTCGGCGTCGAGGCCGAGCACCTCGGCCAGGACTGCATCGGTGTGCTGGCCGAGCACCGGCGGCGCCTCGGGCGTGGGCTGGCCGTCGAAGGTGACGGGACGGTTGACGATGGGGATCGGGCCCAGCGTCTCGTGCTCGACCTCGACCACCATCCGGCGATGGACCGCCTGCGGCTGGCTCAGCGCCTCGGTCACACCGAGGATCGGCGCGTGGGGCACCTCGAACCGGGTGAAGATCGCCACCAGCTCGTCGACCGTGTGGAGCCGGGTGAAGGCGGAGACGATCTCGTTCACCTCGGCCCGCGCGTCGCGGCGCTTCTCCAGCGTGTCGTAGCGCGGGTCGTCGGTCAGCTCCTCGCGGCCGATGGCCATGCAGATGCGGCCCCAGAAGCCCGGCGTCAGGCAGGCGACGACGATCGAGCCGTCATCTTTCGCCGGGAAGATGCCGTAGGGCACGAGGTTGGGATGCTGCGAGCCCTGTCGCTGCGGGTCCTTGCCGGTGAAGAAGGCGAGCTGGGCGATATAGCCGAGCATGCCGATCAGCCCGTCCATCAGGCTGACGTCGATGAAGCGGCCCTGGCCGGTGCGCTCGCGCTCGTAGAGCGCGGCGAGGACGCCGATCGGCCCGTTGATCCCGCCGACGAGATCGCCGAGCGGGATGCCGAGCTTGGTCGGCAGACCGTCGGGATCGCCGTTCATCGACAGCGCGCCGCTCATCGCCTGGAGCACGATGTCGAAGGAGGGATTGTCCTTGAGCGGGCCGGTCTGGCCGTAGCCCGAGATCGCGCAGTAGATCAGGCGCGGATTGACCGCCGACAGCGCCGCGTAGCCGAGCCCGAGGCGGTCCATCACCCCGGGGCGGTAGTTCTCGACGACGATGTCGCACTTGGCGGCGAGGTCCTTGACCAGCGCTACGCCCTCCGGCGACTTGAGGTCGACGACGATCGACTTCTTGCCGCGGTTGACGCTGAGGAAATAGTGGCTCTCGCCGTCCCGGATCGGGGGGAAGGTGCGGGTCTCGTCGCCGGTGCCGGGCGGCTCGATCTTGATCACCTCCGCGCCGAGGTCGGCGAGCGCGAGGCTGGCGGCCGGCCCGGCGAGGACGCGCGTGAAATCGAGCACGCGCACGCCGGCGAGGGGGCCGGGGTAGGGAGCAGTTTCCGTCATTTCCTCACCCTAATCCTCCCCATTTTCACGAAGTGCAAATGGGGAGGGGGACCGCGCCATCGCCGATGGCGGGGTGGAGGGGGCAGCCTTGCGCGTTTCCCCCTCCGTCAGTCGCTTCGCGCCTGCCACCTCCCCATTTGTCCTGCGGAAAAATGGGGAGGATCGTGGCGGGTCAGCCCTTGCTGGGCAGCTCGGCGACCGAGGTGCCGAAGGCCGACAGCTCGCCGCGGTGGGTCGTCGCCTTCTGCTCGACCTCGACGTACTTCTTGCCGTTCTCCTCGAACTTCCTGGTGACCGTGCCGTCGATGAAGATCACGTCGCCGTCCGGGTTGTGGCGGCGGATCTGGCAGGACGACTTGTGGAGGAAGCCGTCGTCGCCGATCCAGTTGGTCATCTGGTGGGTCAGCCACGAGCAGCGCTCCGGGCCGTAGTCGTAGGCGCCCGGGGCGCCGACCTCGAGGGCGAAGTCCTCGTCCCAGTGCACGCGCTCAGGGCAATCCGGCACGTTGAAGCGGTTCTTGATGCCGAGGCCCGGGTGCGCCTGCTGCATCTTCCACGCCATCTTGTTGGCGCGGATGTAGAGGCCGCCCCAGCCCTGGGCGTAGGCGATGAAGCCGGTGACGGTCATCGGACCCTTGATCATGCGCGGCAGGGCCTCGCCGACGGCCACGTCCTCCCAATAGCGCGGGGTCGCGCCGCGGACCTGCTCGTCGGCGTAGTATTCGCTGAACTCGGCGAGCTGCTCGTCGGTGAAGGGCTCTACGCGGCCGCGGGCTTCGGTGTACTTGGTGCCGCGCTCGCGGGCCTCGTCGCGGTCGGTGCGGAACACCCAGCTATCCGCGCCGGCAACGTGGTCGCCCTGCTGGTTGTAGAAGTCGACGTGGTAGATCTGCTGGAACGAGCGGCCGGCGAACTTGGTCTGATGCTCGACCAGGTCCTTGAGGTAGGCTTCCGACGAGATCACGTCGTTGCGCAGGACCGGCTTGTGCCAGGTCCAGTCGGCGCCGGCCCACATCGCGTGGACGCCGGAGAGGCCGCCCGAGTAGCCCGAGATGATCCGGTTGGTCGAGAACAGGAAGGACGGCAGGGCGACGATCGTGCCGTACTTGGTCTGGGCGGCGTAGTCGGGGTCGGTCCACAGGCGG
>CALLNA010000071.1 GCA_938005655.1 uncultured Novosphingobium sp. | reverse complement strand
GGCTCAGCCTTCCGCCTTCACCGGCGCGCCGCGGCCCATGAACCGCGCGAGGTTGCGGTGGAGGTTGATGACCTTCTGCTCCTGGTGCGGATTGGGCAGCGGGCCGCGGAAGCCGCTCGATTTCAGGCCCTTCTGGACGAAGGCCATATTGGCGAAGTCCTGCGCCAGGACCGGACCCCAGTTCTCCTGCGTCGGCTCGGCATAGACCCATTCCGTCGCCGGCTCCTCGCCTTCGGGAAAGCGCTCCAGCGCATAGGCCTCGAACAGGCACCTGTCGGGATCGTCGCCGTAGGGGCGCACCCGGTAGCACAGCGCGAAGGTCTCGCCGTGCAGGATATTCTGGTTGGGGAACAGGCCCCAGGCGAGGCCGGACTCCGGCTTGATCTCGGGCGGGACCTCGGGCCAGACCACCCCGCGCGCGGCATCGTCGGCCTTGGCGGAGGCGATCCAGTGGGCGATGCATTCGGCCGGCGTCGCGCCCTCGGGCAGCTCGTCGACGAGGCGGCCGGCGGCCCTGACCAGGGTCTCGGTCGAGGCAGCATAGTTGATCGTCTCGTAGTTCTCGCGGATCAGCTCGTAGGTCGAGACGCGGGCATCCTCGCCCTTGCCGGCGCGGGTGGTACCGGCGCTCTCGCTCATCCGAAACTTCTCGTCGCGGGTGTCGTAGCTCGACACCGAATGCAGCCCGTACTGCTTGGACAGCGAGTAGTAGTCCCCGAAGGCGAGGAGCTGGGTATGGGTGCCCGCGACATGGTAGGTCTCCAGGAAGGTCTCGATCCCAGTCTTCCAGCTACAATCGTAGATCGCCCACTGCCGCCACTTGTAGCGCATCCTGTCGAGTTCGAAGTGGTCGAGGATTTCCCCGGCGCGGCCCATCCATTCCTTCAGCGGGACGGCCTCCGGGTCCATGGTGACGTAGATCCAGCCGCCCCAGGTATCGACCCTGACCTCGGACAGGCAGGTCCGCTCCGGCTTCAGGCTGCCGTGCCAGTCCTGGGGATCGAGGATGTAGGTGTTCGCGCCGTCGGCATCGAAGGTCCAGCCGTGGAAGGCGCAGACGAAGCCCTTGCGCCTCGACCCACGGACCGAGTGGACTTTGCCCGGCAGGTGATCCGGCACAGCGACGAGCTGGCGGCCGCGGTGCGGGCAGACGTTGTGGAAGGCGCGCAGCGAGCCGTCCTCCTTGCGCAGGACCACGATCGATTCGTCGGCGACATTGTAGGTCAGCCAGTCGCCGGGATCGGGGAGGTCACTCTCGCGCTCGACCATCTGCCAGACCTTCGGCCAGAGCAGGCGCTTTTCCGCCTCCAGATAGTCGCGCGAGATGAAGGCTTCGGTCGGATAGGTGGCGGGGACCTCGCGGTCCATGTCCTCGGCGGTCAAGGGGACGGATTCGAGGCTTTCGGACGGGTTCATGCGGCTTCTCCCAGCGCTGCGGGATCTCTCGCCGGGGCGACGGGAAGACGCCTCGGCCGGTCCCGATTCGCTGCCCATCCTAAAAAGAATGAATATTCATTCTTTTTCTTGGCCGCTTCTGTCCCCCGGCGAATTGGGATAGGGCGGCGCATGGCTGGAATTTCCGAGACCGCATCGCGGCGTCAGGCCCGGACGGAACGGCGGCGCGAGCAGGTTCTGGACGCGGCCGAGGCCTGCTTCCGCAACGAAGGCTTCCACGGCGCGAGCATGGCGCGGATCGCCGCAGCGGCGGAGATGAGCGTCGGCCACATCTACCAGTATTTCCCGAGCAAGGACGCGATCATCGTCGCCCTGTGCGAGCGCAATTTCGTCGGCTTCGAGCTGCTCGTGCCGGAACCCTCGCCGACGCGGACGCTCGACGCCTGGATCGCCTGGTTCGTCTGGTGGATCGAGCCGGCGCGGGCCCCGCTCACCGTCGAGATCATGGCCGAGGCGGCGCGCAACCCGCGCGTCGCCGAGGTCGTCGCCGCGATCGACGCCCGCTTCCGCGAGATCATGCGGCAGAGCCTGCTGCCGCTCGTCGCCCCCCTCCCGGCCGAGGAGATCGAGGACCGGCTGGAGGCGGTGAACATGCTCGCCCACGGCATGACCAACCGCGTCGCCGCCGGCGCCGATCCCCGGCGGATCATGGCCGCCTTCCGCCTCGCGGTGCGCGCGCTGCTGGCGGTTTAGGGCCTGTACTCCCTAGAGCTAGCTCAGCACTCCAGGTCGTAGAACCGGACGATCTCGGCCCAGGCTTCCTCGGCGGTCTCGACCAGGGTGAACAGGCCGATGTCCTCGGGGTTGATGACGCCTTCCTCGGCCAGGGCCTGGAAGTTGACCACCCGGCCCCAGAACTCGCCGCCGAACAACAGGATCGGGATCGGCTTCATCTTGCCGGTCTGGATCAGGGTCAGCAGCTCGAAGAACTCGTCGAAGGTGCCGAAGCCGCCGGGGAACACCGCGACCGCGCGGGCGCGGATCAGGAAGTGCATCTTGCGCAGCGCGAAATAGTGGAACTGGAACGACAGCTCGGGCGTAACGTAGGTGTTCGGCGCCTGCTCGTGCGGCAGGACGATGTTGAGCCCGATCGAATCCGCCCCGGCCGCGGTGGGCCGCCTCCATGATCGAGGGGCCGCAGCCCGAGCAGATCACGAACTGGCGCAGGCCCTTCTCGACGATGGCGCATTCGCTGGCGATCCGCGCGAGCCTGCGGGCCTCCTCGTAGTACTTGGACTTGGCGACCAGCCGCTCGACCACGGCCTTGCGCTCGGGCGTGGTGGCGGTCCGCAGCGCCGCCTCGGCCTGCTCGGGCGAAGGGATGCGGGCCGAGCCGTAGCAGACCAGGGTCGAGCCGATCTGCGCCTCGTCGAGCAGCATCTCGGTCTTGAGCAGCTCAAGCTGGAAACGCACCGGGCGCAGCTCCTGGCGCAGCAGGAAGTCGACGTCGCGGAAGGCGAGCCGGTAGGACGGGCTCTGCTGCTGCGGCGTGATATGCGCGTGGGCATCGACGAAGGAGGCTTCCTGCTCGGCCTTGTAGAAGCGGTGGCGGACGAGTCGCTTGTCTTCGGGTTCGCTCATGCCCGCTCCTTTCCCGATCGGCTCCGCCCTGTCGAGGGCCGAAGGGCGGTTGTGCCCGGCCACCCGCCCGTGCCACTCAGCCGGGACGAACCGACCGGAACGATGAGGAGCCCCTGCCATGACCACCGACGCCACGCTCGACGAAGTGCTGCGGACCGTCCGCCACCTGAAGGACCGCCAGGACATCCTCGACTGCATCCAGCGCGAGAGCCGCGCGCGGGACCGCCAGGACGCGGAGCAGATCGCCAGCTGCTGGTGGCCCGAGGGGATCGACGAGCACGGCGCCTTCATCCACCGGATGCCCGACTATCCGGAGCGGGCGAACCAGGGCCACCGGATGAACTTCCACATGACCAGCCACAACATCACCAACCACCTCTGCGAGATCGACGGCGACACCGCCTATTGCGAGAGCTACGTGATCGGCGGCCTGCGCTGGCTGGCCAAGGAGGCAACCTCGATCGCCTTCGGCCGCTACCTCGACCAACTCGAGAAGCGCGACGGGGAATGGCGGATGCTGACCCGCCGCTGCACAATCGAGATGACCGCCGACGCCGATCCGAGCTGGCTGCACTCGGAGGCGATCAAGGGCTTCCTCAAGCCGCTGTGGAGCCGCGAGGACCCGTCCTACGAACGCCCGATCGTCGCCAGGCCGAAGGAGGAGGGGCTGCGCTGGTAGGTCTCACGCTTCCGCCGTCTCCCCATCTCCCCGAACAGGGTCAGCAGCGTCGCCGAGACCAGCCCGCCGATGACCACGGTCGCCAAGGGCTTCTGCACCTCGGCCCCGGCGCCCGAGCCCAGGGCCATCGGCACGAAGCCGAGGCTGGCGACGAGCGCGGTCATCACCACCGGGCGGAGCCGTTGCAGGGCCCCGGCGCGGGCGGCCTCGGCGCGGTCCATGCCCTGGCGGACGAGGTCCTGGATCGACGAGACCATGACCAGGCCGTTGAGCACGGCGATCCCCGAGAGGGCGATGAAGCCGACCGCCGCCGAGATCGAGAAGTCCATCCCCCGCACGAGCAGGGCGAGGACCCCGCCGACCAGGGCCAGCGGCACTCCGGTGAAGACGATGGCCGCGTCCCGCACCGAGCCCAGCGCGCCGTAGAGCAGCAGCAGGATCAGGGCGAAGCAGGCCGGGATCACCAGTTGCAGCCGCGCGCGCGCCGAGGCGAGGTTCTCGAACTGCCCGCCCCATTCGAGGTAGGCCCCGGCGGGCAGGCGGACGTCCCTGGCGATGGCGGCCTTGGCGTCGGCGACCACCCCGGCGATGTCGCGTCCCCGGACGTTGGCCTGGATCACCACGCGGCGCTTGCCGTTCTCGCGGCTGATCTGGTTCGGGCCGTCGATCACCCGGATGTCGGCCAGGCTGGCGAGCGGCACGAAGGCCCCGCCCGGGGTCGGGACCTGGACCTGGGCCAGCGCCTGGAAGTCCGCGCGCTGCGCGTCCGACAGGCGGATGACCACGGGGAAGCGCCGGTCGCCCTCGAAGATCGTCCCGGCCTCGCGCCCGCCGAGCGTCGCGCCGACCGTGTCCTGCACGTCCTGCGCGGTGACGCCGAGTCGGGCCATCGCGTCGCGGTTCGGGCGGATGTCGAGGATCGGCAGGCCGGCGGTCTGCTCGACCTTGACGTCGACCGCGCCCGGGGTCTTGCGCAGCGCCGCGGCGATCTTCTGCGCGGTCGCGTTCATGCCCGCAAAGTCGTCGCCGAAGACCTTGACCGCGACGTCGCCGCGCACCCCCGCGATCAGCTCGTTGAAGCGCATCTGGATCGGCTGGGTGATCTCGTAGGCGTTGCCCGGGAAGGGGGCGATGGTCCGCTCCACCCGCTCGATCAGCGCGGCCTTGGGCAGGCCCGGATCGGGCCAGGCCTTGCGCGGCTTGAGGATGACGAACATGTCGGTCGCATTGGGCGGCATCGGGTCCGAGGCCAGCTCCGGCGTGCCGGTCTTGGAGAAGACCAGCTTGACCTCGGGCAGCCGGGCCAGCGCCCGCTCGATCGGCAGGGTCATCGCCTGGCTCTGGTCTATCGAGGTCGCCGGAATGCGGCTCGCCTGGACGACGAGGTCGCCCTCGTCGAGCTGCGGCAGGGACACCTGGCCGAGCGCGAGGAAGGCGAGGATCCGCCGAGGCCGATCCCCAGGGTCAGCCGCGGCCGCGCCATCGCCCGGTCGAGGCCGGGGCGGTAGCGCGCCTTGAGCCAGGCCATGATCCACCCCTCGCCCTCGTCGATCCGCCGCGACAGCCAGAGCGCAATCGCGGCGGGCACGAAGGTCAGCGACAGGACGAAGGCGCAGGCGAGCGCGATGATGACGGTCAGCGCCATCGGCACGAAGGTCTTGCCCTCGACCCCGCTCAGGGTGAGCAGCGGGACGTAGACGAGGATGATGATCGCCTGGCCATAGACCGAGGGCCGGATCATCTCGCGCGCCGCCGCGGCAACGGTTTCGAGCCGCTCGGGAACGGTCAGCAGGCGGCCCTCGCCGTGCTGCCGGTCGGCCATGCGCCGCAGCGCGTTCTCGACCACGATCACCGCGCCGTCGACGATCAGGCCGAAGTCGAGCGCGCCGAGGCTCATCAGGTTGGCCGAGACCCCGGCCCGGAACATGCCGAAGCCGGTCAGCAGCATGGTGATCGGGATCACCGCCGCCGCGATCAGCGCGGCGCGGAAATTGCCGAGCAGGACGAACAGCACGACGATGACCAGCAGCGCGCCCTCCCCGAGGTTCGTGGCGACGGTGCGGATCGTCGCGTCGACCAGGTCGGTGCGGTCGAGCACCGGCTCGACCACCACGTCGGGCGGCAGCGAGGCGTTGATCCCGGCGAGGCGGCCGGCGACCGCCCGGGCCACGGTCCGGCTGTTCTCGCCGATCCGCATGACCGCGGTGCCGACGACGACCTCGGTGCCGTTCTCCGAGGCCGAGCCCATGCGGACGGCCTGCCCGGTGCGCACTGTGGCCACCTGGTCGAGCGTGATCGGCACCCCCTCGCGCGTGGCGACGACCGTGCGCGACAGCTCGGCCGCGTTGCGCACCCGCGCGTCGGCGCGCACCGCCAGACCCTCGCCGTTGCGGTCGACGAAGCCGCCGCCGGCGCTGGTGTTGTTGCGCTCCAGCGCCTCGGCGAGCTGGGTGAGCGAGATCCGCAGCGCAGCGAGGCGCTGGACGTCCGGCACCACCAGGTACTGCTTGGCATAGCCGCCGATGGTGTCGATGCCGGCGACGCCGGGCACGTTCTTGAGCAGCGGCGCGACGATCCACTCCTGCGCGGTGCGCAGGTAGGTCGCCTTGTCGACGTCGCCGACCAGCCGCTCGCCCTCGGGGGTGATGTAGCTGCCGTCGGGCTGCATCCCGGGCTCGCCGGGCTGATGCTTGTCGTCCGCCCGGTGATCGAGCCGGACCGTCCACATATAGACTTCGCCAAGGCCGGTGGCGATCGGCCCCAGTTCGGGATCGGCGCCGTCGGGCAGCCCTTCCCGCACGCCCGCGAGCCGTTCGTTCACCTGGGCGCGGGCGAAATAGATGTCGGTGGCGTCGGTGAACACCGCCGTCACCTGCGCGAAGCCGTTGCGGCTGAGCGAGCGGGTATATTCGAGGCCGGGAATGCCGGCGAGCGCGGTCTCGATCGGAAAGGCGACCTGCTTCTCGACCAGTTCGGTCGAGAGCGCGGGCGCGCGGACGTTGATCTGGACCTGGTTGTTGGTGATGTCGGGCACCGCGTCGATCGGCAGCCGATGCAGCGCGACGGCGCCGACGACGGCGGCGACGGCGGTGAGCAGCAGGACCAGCCAGCGCTTCTCCACCGCCCAGGTGACGGTTCTCGCGATCATCGGCTCAGTCCTCGTGGCCGGCTTCGCCCTTGCCGAGCTCGGCCTTGAGCGTGAAGCTGTTGACGGTGGCGATCCGCTCGCCGCCCTTGAGCCCGGCGCGGACGATCACGCTGCCGCCCGCATTGTCGCCGAGCGTGACCGGCACGGCCTGGAAGCCGGTTCCGGTCCGCACGAAGACGGCCGGCTTGCCCTCGACCGTCTGGATCGCCGTGGCCGGCACCCGGACCAGCCCGTCGCCCTCGCCCGACAGGGCGACCGCCGCCGTCACCGCCTCGCCGACGCGCCACTGCCCGGCCCGGTTGTCGAGCCTGGCGACGACCGGGACGAGCCGCGTCTGCACGTCGAGGACGGGCGAGACGAAGCTGATCCGGGCGCTCGCCTGGCGGCCCGGCGCGGTGACGGTCACGACATTGCCCGGCCGCACCCGGCCCGCCTCGCCCGGCTGGAGGTTGAGCGAGAGCGAGACGCTGGAGAGGTCCGCGACGCGGAACAGCTCGGCATCGGCGGCGACCGTCTGGCCCAGCACCGCGCTGCGGGCGATGACCTGGCCGGAGAGCGGCGCGACCACGCCGATGCGGTTGAGGCGGCCGCCCCCGCCGCCCGCCGCGGCGACCTGACCCTGGGCCTGGCGCAGGGCGATGCGCGCCTCGGCTGCGGCAGTGCGCGCCGCGATCAGGTCCTGCTCGGGCGAGACGCGCTCGGCGAACAGGCGCTGCTCGCGCGCGAGGGTGCTCTCGGCGAGAGACAGGCGCGCCCGCGCCGCCTCGACCTCGCCCTGCAACTGCGCGGCCTCGCGGCTCTCGATCACCGCGAGCACCTGG
>CALLNA010000070.1 GCA_938005655.1 uncultured Novosphingobium sp. | reverse complement strand
CCGACGTCGCGCAGGAAGAAGCGGGGCCCCGGATCAAGTCCGGGGCGACGAGGTGGGGGGAAGGAGGAGGAGGAGGAGAAGGAGGAGACGGAGGCGGACACACCTCACCCCCCGCTGGCGAATGCGGGGTAACGCCGGGAGGGAAGAACAGGACGCGGACGGGACAACGGCCGGCGCTGGTGCCTGGACCATACAGGCCTGGCTTGGCGTGATTGCTTGCGAATGGCTGGCGGGACACGCACGAAACCCACACAGTCTCGGCCCTGTGGTGCGAGGGAGGTGGCGGGACGGGCTCGCACCCCTGCCGCCTGCCTTGGGGCATACCCCTGGTTCATCCTCGCATCCGGCGGAGCGGATGCCGGGGCATCCGCGGGACAACGCCGACCGTTGATTTGCGGGGAGGCAAGGGAAGCGAAGGCCTGACCGCCCACCCGCACCCGCCGCGTGGATCGTCGGCGGCGTTGACATCCACCGCGACGACGGCGGACCACATAACCCATATGGTTCACTTTGTCAAGCGGAATCGTATTCCGCTGCCCGAACGTGCCCGAATGCGGGGCTGCCGGGTCAGCCTGGGGCCATGCCCTCGCCCGCCGCGCGGCGCTTTGCGAGGTAGCGCTTGAGCGCATAGCCGCCGACCGCCGCGGTGAGCAGGCCCACCGGGCCCAACCGGCGCAGCACCACGGCGGCGCTCGCACCGAGCAGGGCGCCGCCGGTCTCGCTCATGCCGCCCACCTGCCGTGCGATTCGTTCGCCGGCTATCGCTCCGATCACCTTGCCAAGCATTTTTCCGCTCTCCTTCTGCCCATAGCAACCGCGGGCGGCGGACAATGTTCCGCGCGGCCTATCGCGGGAGCAGCCCGCGGGCGACCAGGCGGGTGACGAACCCGGCATAGGCGGCCTGCTGGGTCGGGGTCAGCGGGGTCGGGTCGGGGCCCATCGCCGCGCTCTCCGCGAAGATCAGGCGGATCACCGCGCGGGTGGTGGCCTCGACGTCGGCGACGGCCAGTTCGCCGCTCGCCTTGGCCGCGCCGAGCAGGTCGCGCAGCGGATCGAAGAAGATCCGCATCGTCGCGTCCAGCATTTCGGCGCGGAGCGCGGCGATATAGGCCGGGTCCATCGTCAGCAGGCGCTGGATCGCCAGGGCCTGCGGCTGCGAGATGACCCCGAGCGCGGCCAGGGCATAGTGCTCCAGCCGCTCCTCCACGGTGCCGCTGGTGTCGTAGTCCAGGCCGGAGACGTTGCCCAGCAGCTCGCGGATGACGGCCAGGAACAGCTCGGTCTTGTTGGCATAGCGCGCATAGACCGTCTTGCGTGAGAGGCCGGCGGCCTGGGCCACGGCGTTCATCGTCGCGGCCTCGCCGTGCTCGAGCAGGATCTGGAGCCCTGCGGCGCGGATCGCGCTGTCGATCTCGGCCGTTTCGGTCAGCTTCGGGCGGCCCTTGCCGCGCGACCCGCCGGCCGTTCCCATCCTTGCCACGGCGCCCCTCTCCTGCACGAAGGCGAGGATAGCCGACCCCGGCGATAAAAGAAACACTCTTGTGTATTTTATCGCCGCCGCTAGATTCGGCCGCCCAGTTCAACCGATCGATCCGGGACGATGCTCGCCGCGAGATACCTGATTCCAGCGCTTCGCGCACTCCCTGGAGTCGCCGTGCTCGCGGCGGCGGGCTGCGCGCCCGCGGTCCATCTGCCGCCGGCCGAGGTCGGCCTGCCGCCCGCCTTCGAGCGCCCGCCCGCGCCGGCTTCCGCGCCCGCCGGGGAAGCGCTCGCGCTCGACCGCTGGTGGGAGCAGTTCGGCGACGCCCAGCTTACTAGCCTGATCGCCACCGCGCTGGAGCGCAGCACCACGGCGCGGCTCGCCTATGCGCGGATGGCCGAGGCGCGGGCCACGCGCAGCCAGGCGCGCGCCGCGACCCTGCCCTCGGGCAGCCTGACCGGCACGGCGACCGAGCAGGGCAGCGGGCGGCTGTGGGGCACCGGGGTCGACCAGGACCCCAACGCCTCGTTCCAAGGCACCTTCTATCCGAGCTGGGAGATCGACCTGTTCGGCCGGCTGGCGGCGACGAGGACGCGGGCCGACCTCGACTACCGCTCCTCGGCGCTCGACTTCTACGGCACGCGGCTGGCGCTGGCCGGGGACGTCGCGGCGGGCCTGTTCCAGGCGCGCTACCTCGCGGTCCAGCTCGACAACGCGCGCGAGACCCTGCGGATCGCCAGCGAGCTGGCCGCGACCGGCGAACTGGGCCTGGCGCGCGGCCTGACCTCGGGCCAGGACGCCGCGCGGCTGCGCGCCGACCGCGCCAGCGGCGAGGCCGAGGTGGTCCGGCTGGAGGGCGAGCTGCGCGCCGCCAAGCGCTCGCTGCTGATCCTGATCGGCGAGCCGACCGCCGCGACCGACACCCTCGCGATCGAGCCCACGCTGTCCCCGCCGCCCGCGCTGCCCGCCGCCACGCCGGGCCTGATCCTGACCCGGCGGCCCGACGTGCGCGGGGCCGAGGCCGACCTCGCCGCCGCCGCCCAGACCGTGAAGATCGACCGCCTCGCCCTGTTCCCGCGCCTCACCCTCCAGCCCGGGCTCGGCCTGACCGCCGCGGCGGGGGGCGGGACCGGGCTGTGGTCGCTCGCCGCCGGCCTCCCCGTGCCGATCCTCGACCGCGCCCGCCTGCTTGCCGCCCTGCGGATCAGCGAGGCGCGGGGCCGGCAGGCGGTGATCACCTACGAGCGGACGGTCCAGACCGCCTTCGGCGAGGCCGAGAACGCGCTGACCCGGGTCGAGGCCGGCACCCGCCGCGTCGGCCAGCTCGACCAGGCGGCGCGGCAGTCCCGCTATGCCTTCGACGCGGCCCGGCGCGGCTATGCCGCCGGGCTCACCGACCTCACCACCCTGCTCCAGTCCGAGCGGACCTGGCAGCAGAACCGCGCCACGCTCGACGCCGGGCGTTTCGCCCTGCTGTCCGACACGGTCACGGCGATCCGCGCGCTCGGCGGCGGGTGGGACCCGCAGGCCGACCTCGGCCCCGACGCCGTCCTGCCGCCGCCTGTGCCTGCCTCCACGGTCGATCCAACGAAAGCCCCATGATGCCGCGTTCCCTGCTTTGTGCGCTGACGCTCGCCTTGCTCCTGGCCGGCTGCCATCGGACCGGCGGCAAGACGAAGGAGGAACTGCCGCCGCAGACGGTGACGGTGGCCGTCGCCGGGCGGCACGACATCGCCGGGGCGCTCAGCGCCTCGGGCCGGCTGGTCCCGCGCGAGGAGATGGCGGTCTCCGCCGACCTCAACGGCTACCGCGTTTCGCAGGTCCTGGTCGAGGAAGGCGCGCGGGTCCGCCGCGGCCAGGTCCTCGCCGTGCTCGACGACAGCCTGCTGCGCTCGCAGATCGACCAGGTCCGCGCGACCCTGGCCCAGCAGCAGGTCGCCGCCGACCAGGCCGCGGCCCAGGCGGCGCGGGTCGACGGGCTCGACAACCAGGGCGTCCTTTCCAAGGAGGCGATCGACACCCGCCGCTTCGCCGTCCGCTCGAGCCGCGCCGCCGTGGCCGCGACCCGGGCGCAGCTCAATGACCTGCTGACCCGGCAGGCCCACCTGACGATCCGCGCGCCGGCCGACGGCGTGGTGCTGGAGCGGGCCGTGCGCCCCGGCGACACGTCGAGCACCGGCACGGCCATGTTCCGGCTCGCCCGCGGCAGCCTGATCGAGTTCTACGCCGAGCTGGCCGAGACCGACCTCCAGCAGATTCACGTCGGCGACCCGGCCGAGGTCGTCCTGCCCTCGGGCCGCCGGCTCGCCGGGCAGGTCCGGCTGATCGGGATGCGGGTCGACGCCCAGACCGGCCTCGCCATCGCCCGCATCGCCCTGCCGGTCGATCCCGAGCTGCGTCAGGGCGGCTTCGCCGAGGGGCGCTTCACCCGCACCGTCTCGGTCCTCTCGGTGCCCGAGGCGGCGGTCCACTTCGATGCCGACGGGGCCTCGGTCAAGGTCGTCGACGGGCAGGACCGCGTCCGCCGCGTCGCGGTCCGCACCGGCCAGCGGGCGGCGGGCCAGGTCGAGATCCTCTCCGGCCTCGCCGCGGGCGCCCGCGTCGCGGTCAAGGGTAGCGCCTTCGTCCTCGACGGCGACAAGGTCCGTATCGCGGGTACGGTCCAGCCGGGCGTCGCGAAATGAAGATTTCCGCCTGGGCGATCCGCAACCCGATCCCGGTCTCGCTGCTGTTCATCATCCTGACCCTGTCGGGGATGGTCGCCTTCACGCGGATGCCGATCAACCAGTTCCCCAACGTCCAGCTCCCGATCATCACCGTCACCGTCACCCAGAGCGGCGCGGCCCCGACCGAGATGGAGAACCAGATCACCCGGCCGATCGAGAACGCGCTGACCGGGGTCGCGGGGATCAAGAACGTCAGCTCGACCGTCACCACCGGCTCGTCGAGCACGACCCTGGAGTTCGAGCTGGGCACCGACCTGCAACGCGCGATCGACGACGTGCGGACGATCGTCGACCGGACGCGGGTGCAATTGCCCGCGGGGATCGACCCGCCCTCGGTGCAGCGGCTCGACCTCGATAGCGCGCCGGTGATGACCTATACGGTCGACGCGCCGCAGATGACCGAGAACCAGCTCGCCTGGTTCATCGACAACGAGGTGTCGCGCGTGCTCCAGGCCCAGGCCGGCGTGGCCCAGGTCGCCCGGATCGGCGGGGCCAACCGCGAGATCGTGGTGATCCTCGATCCGGAGCGGATGGCCGCGCTCGACATCAACGCCTCGCAGGTCAACGCCGCGCTCGCCGCCTTCCACAGCGACAACCCCGGCGGCCGGGCCGACATCGGCGCGGTCGAGCAGACCATCCGGGTGATCGGCTCGGCCAGGGACATCCCGGCGATCCGCGACCTGACGATCCCCGTCCAGGGCCGCTACGTCCGCCTCTCCGACATCGCCGAGGTCGGCGACGGCCAGGGCGAGGTGCGCGGCTTCGCCCGGCTCAACGGGCGGCCGATCGTCGCCATCCAGATCTCCAAGACCAGCAAGGCCAGCGACGTCACGGTCGACGCCGGGGTGAAGGCGGGCATCGCCCAGCTCGCCAAGGCCCATCCCGACGTGAAGTTCACCGAGATCGTCTCGACTGCCGACCTCACCCGGCGCTCGTTCGAGGCGACGCTCGACGTGCTGATCGAGGGTATCGTCCTCGCCATCGTCGTGGTCTACCTGTTCCTGCGCGACTGGCGGGCGACGGCGATCGCCGCGGCGGCCATGCCGCTCTCGCTGATCCCGACCTTCATCTTCATGGCGGCGATGGGCTTCAGCCTCAACGGGCTGACCCTGCTCGCCCTGACCCTGGTGATCGGCATCCTCGTCGACGACGCGATCGTCGAGATCGAGAACATCGAGAAACGGATCGAGCGCGGCGAATCGCCCTATCGCGCCGCCCTGGTCGGGGCCGACGCGATCGGCCTCGCGGTGATCGCCACGACCGCGACGATCGTCGCGGTCTTCGCCCCGGTCTCGGCCATTCCCGGCGAGGTCGGCCAGTTCTTCAAGGAGTTCGGCCTGACCGTGGCCGCCGCCGTGACCTTCTCGCTGATCGTCGCGCGGCTGCTGACCCCGGTCATGGCCGCCTATTTCCTCACCCCCCACCGGCACAACACCTCGATCGGCGGGGGGCTCCATCCGCTCCACGCCGGGCTGCTCGACTGGGCGCTGGCGCGGCCCTGGACCAGCGCGGGGATCGGCGGCGGCCTGTTCGTCGTCGCCGTCGCCCTGGCCCTGACCCTCCAGGTCGGCTTCCAGCCCGTGCCGGACCGCAACTACCTCTACATCGCGGTCGAGGGCGCGCCCGGCGCGACGCGCAAGGACATGAGCGAGGCGGTCGACAAGGCGACGCGGATCATCGCCAGGCAATCGGACGTCGAGGCGGTCTTCGCCCAGGTCGGCTCGACCAGCGGCGGCTCCTTCATCGGCGGCGGCTCCGATCTCGGCACCGGCACCCTGACCGTGGTGCTCAAGCACGACCGCAAGCACAGCTCGCCCGAGTTCCAGTCGCTGATCGGGCCGGAGCTGCGGGCGATCCCCGAGGCGCGGTTCTACAACCAGGGCAATTTCGGCCAGGCGGCGGTCAGCGTCGTCCTCGCCGGGCAGGACGGCGCGGCGCTGGAGCGGGTCCAGCTCCAGCTTCTGCGCGAGATGCGCGGCGTCGCCTCGATCTCCGACCCGCGGCTCAGCCCCTCGGCGCCGGGGCCCGAGCTGATCGTCACCCCGCGCCCCGCCGAGGCGGCGCGGCTCAACGTCGACAGCCGCGCGCTGGCCAACGTGCTGCGCGTCGCCACGATCGGCGAGATCGACGCCTCGGTCGCCAAGTTCCCGGCCGGCGAGCAGCTCCTGCCGATCCGCGTCCGCCTGCCGGAAAGCGCCCGGGCCGACCTCGACACCATCGCCGGCCTGCGGGTGCCCACGCTCGACGGCAAGACCACCCCGCTGTCGAGCGTCGCCGACATCCGCTTCCAGTCCGGCCCCGGCAAGATCGTCCGCTTCGACCGCGAGCGCCGCGTCGCGGTCGACGCCGACCTCGCCGTCGGCGCGGCGATCGGCTCGGCGTTGCAGGACGTGCGCAAGCTGCCGGTGATGCGGCACCTGCCGCCGGGCATCCACGAGGCCAACCAGGGCGTCAGCCAGCAGCTCGGCGAGCTGTTCGTCGGCTTCCTGCTCGCCGTGGTCGCGGGCATCGGCCTGACCTTCACCGTGCTGGTCCTGCTGTTCCGCGGCTTCTTCAAGCCGGTGGTCATCATGGGCGCCCTGCCGCTGTCGATGATCGGCGCCTTCACCGCCCTGCGCCTGACCGGGATGGCGCTCGACCTGCCGGTCTTCATCGGCCTGCTCATGCTGCTCGGGCTCTGCGCCAAGAACTCGATCCTGCTGGTCGAGTTCGCGATCGAGGCGGAGCGCGCGGGGGCCACGGCCCGCGACGCCCTGTTCGAGGCCTGCTCGCAGCGGACCCGGCCGATCATCATGACCTCGATGGCGATGATCGCGGGCATGCTGCCCACCGCCTTCGCGGTCAGCGAGGGCTCGGAGGCGCGCCAGCCGATGGCCGTGGCGGTGATCGGCGGGATGCTGACCTCGACCGCGCTGTCGCTGTTCCTGGTCCCGGTGATCTACGAGATCGTCGACGGCTTCGAGCAGCGCGTCCTCCCGCGCCTCTCCCGCCTGGTGACGCCTAAGCAGCCGGGCGACGACGATGACGTGGAGCCGGCACCGGCGGCCGGGCACTAGCCCTCTCGTCCGAGGCTCCGCGATGCGCTAGGGCGCGGCCATGCTGCGCCTTTCCGGACTGTCCCTGCCGCTCGACCACGCGCCCGAGGCCCTGCCCCAGGCGATCGCCGCGCGCCTGGGCGTGGCGCCCGAGGCGATCGCGGGCTTCACGATCTTCAAGCGCGGCAACGACGCCCGGCGGCGCGGCGCGATCCTGCTGGTCTATACCCTCGACGTCGCGCTGGCGGACGAGGCCGAGGTCCTGGCGCGGCTGGCCGGTGACAAGGATCTGCGTCCCACGCCCGACATGGCCTACCGCTTCGTCGCCCGCGCGCCGGAGGGGTGGCCAGATCGCTCGGGCGCTTTGCGCCCCGTGGTGATCGGCGCGGGACCCTGCGGTCTCTTCGCCGGGCTGATCCTGGCGCAGATGGGCCTGCGCCCGATCATCCTCGACCGCGGCAAGGTCGTGCGGCAGCGGACCAGGGACACCTGGGGCCTGTGGCGCCGCGCCGAGCTGAACCCCGATTCCAACGTCCAGTTCGGCGAGGGCGGGGCCGGCACCTTCTCCGACGGCAAGCTCTATTGCCGGGTCAAGGACCCGCGCTTCCTCGGCCGCAAGGTGCTGGAGGAGTTCGTCAAGGCCGGCGCGCCCGACGACATCCTGTGGGAGGCGCACCCGCACATCGGCACCTTCCGCCTCGTCACGATGGTCGAGGCGATGCGCGCGACGATCGAGGGGCTGGGCGGCGAATACCGCTGGGAGACCCGTGTCGACGACCTCGCGCTGGAGCGCGGGGCCGAGGGGCGGATGCGGCTGCGCGGGCTGCACCTGGCGGACGGCGCGTTCCTCGAGGCCGATCACGTGGTCCTCGCCGTCGGCCACAGCGCCCGTCCGACCTTCGAGATGCTCCATGCCCGCGGCGTCCATATCGAGGCCAAGCCCTTCTCGATCGGCGTGCGGATCGAGCATCCGCAAGGCTGGGTCGACCGCGCCCGCTACGGCAATTGCGCGGGCCATCCCGATCTCGGCGCGGCGGCCTACAGCCTCTCCCACCACTGCGCCAACGGGCGCACGGTCTATTCGTTCTGCATGTGCCCGGGCGGCCGCGTCGTTGCCGCGACTTCCGAGGTCGGCCGGGTCGTCACCAACGGCATGAGCCAGTATTCGCGCGCCGAGTTCAACGCCAATTCCGGCCTCGTCGTCGGGATCGACCCGGCCCGCGACTATCCCGAAGGACCGCTCGCCGGCATCGCCTTCCAGCGGCACTGGGAAAGCCTCGCCTATCAGGCGGGCGGCGGCTCCTACGCGGCGCCGGGGCAGAAGGTGGGGGACTTCCTCGCCGGCCGCCCCTCCACCGCGCTGGGCGAGGTGACGCCCTCCTACAAGCCCGGCGTGACGATGACCGACCTTTCGCTGTGCCTGCCGGAATTCGCCGTCGAGGCGATGCGCGAGGCGCTGCCCGTCTTCGGCCGCAGGATCGCCCGCTACGATCATCCCGACGTGGTGATGACCGGGGTCGAGACGCGCACCTCCTCGCCGGTGCGGATCACCCGCGGGGACGATTTCCAGAGCCTCAACGTCGCGGGCCTGTTCCCCGCGGGCGAGGGCGCGGGCTATGCCGGCGGCATCCTCTCGGCCGCGATCGACGGGATCAAGGTGGCCGAGGCCGTGGCCAAGAGCGTCCTCGCCGCGTGAGCGCCGACGCCTCCTGGGACGCGATCGTCCTCGGCGCGGGGGCGGCGGGCATGATGTGCGCGCTCACGGCCGGGCAGCGCGGGCGGCGCGTGCTGCTCGCCGACCATGCCGACGCGCCGGGCCGGAAGATTCTGATCTCGGGCGGCGGGCGCTGCAACTTCACCAATCTCCACACCGCGCCGGACCGCTATCTCTCGGCCAACCCGCATTTCGCCAAGTCGGCGCTGGGCCGCTATACGCCGCGCGATTTCCTCGCCCTGATCGAGCGCCACGGCATCGCCTGGCACGAGAAGACGCTCGGCCAGTTCTTCTGCGACGGCTCGGCCCGACAGGTGGTCGACATGCTGGCGGGGGAATGCGCGGCGGCGGGCGTGACCCTCTCGCTCGGCCATGCCGCCAGCGCGATCGAGCATGGCGACGGCGGCTTCCGCGTGACCATCGATGGCGCGGAGCACACGGCCCCCGCGCTGGTCCTCGCCACGGGCGGCCCCTCGATCCCCAAGCTCGGCGCGACGACCTTCGCCTACGACACCGCCCGCCGCTTCGGCCTGTCGATTGTCCAGCCGCGCCCGGCGCTGGTGCCCTTCACCCTCGGCCCCGACGACGCCCTGTTCCGCGAGCTGTCGGGCGTCTCCGCCGAGGTCGAGGTGCGCTGGAACAAGGTCCGCTTCCGCGAGGCGGCGCTGTTCACCCATCGCGGCCTGTCCGGCCCGGCGATGCTCCAGATCTCCTCCTATTGGCAGCACCGCACCCCGATCGCGGTGGACTTCCTGCCCGATGCCCCGGCCGACTGGCTGCTGGCCGAAAAGCGCGAGAAGCCCCGCGCCACCCTGCGCCGCGCCCTTTCCGCGCGCCTGCCGGAGCGCCTGGCCGACGCCCTGCTCGCCCGCCTCGGCCTCGCCGGAGAGCTGGGCGAGCTGCGCGACGCCGTGCTGCGCGGCGCGCAGTCCGCGCTCGCGGGCTGGACCTTCTCGCCCACCGGCACCGAAGGCTTCGCCAAGGCGGAAGTCACGGCCGGCGGCGTCTCCACCGCCGACCTCTCCTCGCGAACGCTGGAGGCCCGGCGCGTGCCCGGCCTCTACGTGGTGGGCGAGGCGGTGGACGTGACCGGCTGGCTCGGCGGCTACAACTTCCAGTGGGCCTGGGCCAGCGGCTGGGCCGCCGGGCAGGCGCTGTAGCCCGGAGGCGTTGACCGCCGCGGCCTTTGCTGCCACCGCGCCGCGCCATGACCGCGAACAAACCCGGCGATCCGACCACGCTCAACCGGCTCTACGGCCGGGCCAAGGGCAAGCCCCTGCGCAAGGGCCAGCAGGAGCTGGTCGACACCCTGCTGCCGCGCATCGCCGTGCCCGGGGAAGGCTCGGTCACGGCCGAGCACCTGTTCGGGCATTCCTGCCCGCTCCATTTCGAGATCGGCTTCGGCGGCGGCGAGCACATGGCCTATCGTGCCGACATGCTGCCCGACCACGGCTTCATCGGCGCCGAGCCGTTCCTCAACGGCGTCGCCCAGGCCCTGGCCCATGTCGACGGGGACGGCGGCCGCAACCCGCCGCTCGGCAACGTCCGCATCCATCACGGCGACGCGCTGGAGGTGCTGGCGCGCATTCCCGACGGCGCGCTCTCGTTCCTCTACCTGCTCCATCCCGATCCCTGGCCCAAGGCGCGCCACGCCAAGCGGCGGATGATGAACGACGGGCCGGTCGACCTCTTCGCGGCCAAGCTGAAGCCGGGCGGCGAGTTCCGCTTCGGCACCGACCATCCGGTCTACCTGCGTCACGCGCTGATGGTCATGCGCCGCCATCGCGACCAGTTCGACTGGCTCTGCGAAAAGCCCGCCGACTTCCAGCAGCGCCCCGGCGGCTGGCCCGAGACCCGCTACGAGGCCAAGGCCCGCACCGTCTACGGGCACGAGGTCTGGTACTTCCGCTACCGCCGGCGGTGAGTCAGGTCACGACGACCCGCACCCGGCCGAGGTTCGGCACCCGGGCGAAGGGCGTCCGCGCGTCGCCCTGCCGCTGCGAGTGGACGCGGATCGCCGGGTAGTAGGTGCCGGGCCTGTCGAAGGTGAACTGCCGGGTCAGCTTGACCCGCTGGGCCGGCGCGAACTGGTCGGAGAGCGGGAAGCGGCCCGCCGTGGCGGCCTCGACCTTGGCCGTCGCGGCGAAGTCCCAGTCCGCCGCAACGATCCGGCCGCCGCCCGGCGGCGCCTCGACCACCGCGACGAAGGTCACCGGCTCGCCGGCCTTGACCTCGGCGCGCAGGCCGCCGTTGGCGGTGAGGTCGACCACCGGCTGGATGCCGCGCCGCGCGGCGGCGGTCGGCGGCACCAGGACCTGGCCGTCCTCGACCCGGTAGGCGGTCTCGCGCGGCGGCGGCGTGCCCTGCTCGGCCCAGGCCGCGACGTCGCGCAGCGCCTGCTGGAGCACGCCGGAGAAAGGGATCACCCGCGTCGGGTCGGGCAGGGCGCCGTGGGTCGCATAGTCTGTGTAGTAGAGCCGGTAGCGGTCCTCGAACCGGCTCCCGAGGGTCTGGCGGACCTGGGTGCGGTAGAAGTCGGCGTACCAGGGGTGCGCGTCCCAATCGACCAGGTTCTGGACGACGATCATCTTGCCGAAGAACTTGCCGGTCGGCATCGTCGGCGTCGCGCCCTTCATCAGGTCGTAGGCGATCAGCTTGGGCCGCTGCGGGTAGATCGGCGTCCCGTCCGCCTTGCGGAACTGGTTGTCGACGTAATACTCGGGCGGCAGCAGCGCGTGGCGGTAATAGGTCTCGTAGGCGAGGATGTTCGAGTTGTTGACGACCACCTCGTCGCCGACCCGGATCTTGCCGGTGATCTCGCGCAGCGAGCCGCCGGCCGGGCTGAACTGGAGCCGGGCGATGTTGCCGCTCATGCCGCCCAGGACCAGCCACTTGCCCGCGCTCTCGCCCGAGGCCACGTCGATGTTGGCCATGTCGAGGAAGCTGCCCGGCGGCGGCGCCGACTCCAGCTCCAGCGCGACGGGCAGGGGCGCGCCGTAATCCTGCTGGAAGGTGCGCCAGGCGAGATCGGGATCGGCGTTGGTCGCGCCCAGGCCCGGCGGGCGCAGGCCCATCGCGGCGGCCTCGTTCGACAGGATGACCCGCTTGACCCTGGCCCGGTGCTGGACGCGCGCGTCCTTGAACGCCTCGGGGTGGTCGTGGCCGAGGTAGCCCGGCGTCTTCCAGAACAGCTCGAAATATTCGGGGTCGAGCATCTGGATCGACTGGAACAGCACGGTCAGCGGGCCGATCCCCATCGTCTCCTCGAAGACCCAGGTCCGCACCGGGAAGCCGAGCCCGGTCACTTCCTTCAGGATCACGCGCTCGTCGGCGTCGAGGCCGGCGTAGATGTCGCCGCCGCCCGGCTCAATCGCGTCGGCGATCGTCCGCAGCTTGGCCTTGAGCGTGCGCTGGCCGCGGGCGCGCCCGGCGTAGGAGTTGGGCCAGGCGTGGAAGTTGCCGTGGATGTAAGGGACGACGCCGTCCCAGGCCTGGGTGTTCTCGGCGCAGGCGAGGGTGCGGTAGCCGCCGCCGCTGCCGCCGAAGGCATAGCCGTAGCAGCGGTGCGCGCCGTACATCTTGCCCGCCAGCTCGCGCACGTACATCGCCGTCGCGGCGGCCACGCGGTAGGACCCGATCGCGGGATCGACCGCGTCGCTGCCGGTCTGCGGGATGTTGTCGAAGCCGCCCTGGTTGGTCACGACGCAGGCCGCGCCGCTATCGAAGCAGAAGGCGTCGAAGGTGTTGCCCCAGATGTTCCCGGCGGTCAGCTCGGAGGTCGGGATCGGGGTGTTGTACTGGAAGAAACGGCCCCGGTACCGCTCCTTGGGCGGAAGCTGGATCTGGAACTTCGCCCCGGTGCCGGTGAAGCCGCCATGGACGTAGCGGTGGCGCGAGGGCGTGTCGCGCCATTCGTCGACGTCGATATAGGGCTTGTTGAACAGCGGGTCGGCATAGGCGGGCAGCGGGCTCGCCGCCGTTGCCGCTAGGGCGGGCTCCGCCGCGATGACCGCGCCGAGCGCGGCGCTGCCGTTCAGGAATGTGCGCCTGTCCACCGTCATCCGTGCTCTCCCATCCGGTCGCGCCGTTTTCCGCGCGATCTATCGCAAGAGCCGGAGGTTTGCGGATGTCGGGAAGGCCGGCTTGATCGATTCGGACAAATTTGTCGTAAATTGCCGCGAACCATGCAGTCCTGTCACAATCAGGTCTGGGTGAAGCCCGTCGTCCGGTTGAGCTTGTCGATCACCTCGTCCATCGGCTCGACCACGGTGACGCTGCGGCCCTCGCCGAAGCGGATGCGGGTGCCGTCGCTGACCGAGGAGATGAAAGTGACCTGGCTGGCGTTGACCGCGGTGGCCACGCGATCGGCGCTGATGAACTTTACGAACATGAAGCTCTCCCACTGAGGGAGGACAGCCTAGCCGTTTCGCGCGGCGGCGCCAGTGCACGCCGTGGCTGCGGCGCGATTTTCGGTTCGTCCCTGTCAGGGTGCATACCGCCGCGTTTAGGCTTTTCCGTAAAGCCGCCTTCACTTTAGGCTTCGATCCTCAGACGAGGAGGGGCATCCTCGCCATTCGCTCGACCGGCTCGCGGAAGGCCGGGGGGTCGCAAAATACCGTGGGTCGACAATGAAATTCGAAAAGCTCAGCGCCCTGTCGTTTCTCGAGAGGCTGGCGGCCGCCTATTACGAGGTCATCCCCGAGAAATATAAGGCCTACTGCATCCTCAATTCGCAGATCTGCCAGGAGGTGCTGCGCCATTTCGACATCCCGGCCTTCTTGATGCCGGCCCAGCTCTGGTACGTCACCGAGGACCGCAACTACGTGGTCGGCTTCGTCGGCAACACGCCGCAGGAGAACGTGTGGGACGGCCATGTCGTCTGCGCGACCCAAGAGCATATCTTCGACGCCTCGCTGATCCACCTGCGCAACGAGCACGGGCTCGACGTCCCCGACCTGGTCGTGGCCGAGCGGTTCAAGATTCCGAGCCACGTCTTCGCCCGGCGAAACCTGTCCGACGGCAGCCGCCTGTGGTGGCACGACGCGCCTGCCGTCGCGCAGCGCCATCCGGTGCTGGAGGACATCGCCCTGGTGAAGAGCTTCGCCAGGGACCTCATCGACCACCTCGAGCCGCTCTACGCGGCCGACGTGGCGAGCGCGCTCGCCGCCGACGAGGTTCCCGCCGCCCCGCCTGCGGCGGCGTAGAGTCCGAATTCAGCGCGGCTGGATCGGGTGCCGGCCGGCACCGCTTCCCCGCAAGTGGATCGGACCCTAGCCGGCCACGCCTGCCGCCGCGAGCACCGCCAGGGTCAGCACGTCGGGCGCGATCGAGGTCATCGGGGCGATCTGCACCGGCTTCTCCATGCCGATCAGCATCGGGCCGATCGTCGCCCCGCCGGCCAGCTCGCGCAGCAGCTTGGCCGAGATGTTGGCCGATTGCAGCCCGGGCATGATCAGGATGTTGGCCGGCGCCGAGAGCCGCTGGAACGGATAGTTGGCCATGATCTTCGGGTTGAGCGCGACGTCCGCCGCCATCTCGCCCTCGTACTCGAAGCCGACCTCGCGCTGGTCGAGGATCGCGATCGCCTCGCGGATGTTCTCCAGCCACTTGCCCGAGGGGTTGCCGAAGGTCGAGTAAGAGAGGAAGGCGACGCGCGGCTCGTGGCCCAGGCGGCGGGCGACGGCGGCGGTCTCGATGGCGATGTGCGCCAGGTCCTCGGCGCCCGGCCGCTCGTTGATCGTCGTGTCGGCCAGGAACACCGTGTAGTTCTTGGCGACCAGCAGGTGGGTGCCGAAGGGAATCTGGCCGGGCTTGGGATCGAGCACCAGGCGCACTTCCTTCATCGTCTGCGCGAAGGTGCGGGTGAGGCCGGAGATCATCGCGTCGCCGTGGCCCAGCGCGACCAGCAGCGAGGCGAAGACGTTGCGGTCGTTGTTGACCATCCGCCGCACGTCGCGCTCCATGAAGCCGCGCCGCTGGAGCCGCTTGTAGAGGTAGGCGATCATTTCCGGCACGTGCGGTGAATCCGCCGAATTGTGGATCTCGAAGCTGTCGGGATCGCCGACGCCGAGCTCGGCCAGCTTCTCGCGCACCGCTGCCGTGCGGCCGACCAGCACCGGGATGCCGTAGCCGAAGTCGCGGAACTGGATCGCGGCGCGGAGGGCCACGTCCTGCTCGGCCTCAGCGAAGACCACGCGCTTGGGGTCCTGCTGGGCCTTGGCATAGACCTGGGTCAGCGCCGAGGTCGTCGGGTTGAGCCGGGCCTTGAGGCTCAGGCGATAGGCGTCGAAGTCCTCGATCGGCTTCTGCGCCACGCCCGAATCCATCGCCGCCTTGGCGACGGCCGAGGGCACGACCTCCATCAGGCGCGGGTCGAACGGCGCGGGGATGATGTATTCGCGGCCGAACTGGTGGTTCTTGCCATAGGCCGCGGCGACCTCCTCGGGCACCTGCTCGCGCGCCAGCTCGGCGATGGCGTGGGCGGCGGCGATCTTCATCTCCTCGTTGATCGCGGTCGCATGGACGTCGAGCGCGCCGCGGAAGATGAAGGGGAAGCCCAGCACGTTGTTGACCTGGTTCGGATAGTCCGAACGGCCCGTGGCGACGATCGCGTCGGGGCGGACGGCCGTGGCCTCGGGCGGGGTGATCTCGGGATCGGGATTGGCCATGGCGAAGATGATCGGCTGGTCGGCCATGTCCTTGACCATGTCCTGCGTCACCGCGCCCTTGGCCGAGAGGCCGAGGAAGATGTCGGCGCCCGCCAGGGCTTCCTTGAGCGTACGCTTGTCGGTCTCGATCGCGTGGGCGGACTTGAACTGGTCGACGCCCTCGCGGCCCTTGTAGATCACGCCGCGGGTGTCGCAGACGGTGACGTTCTCGTGCCGCACGCCCATCGACTTAATGAGGGCCGTGCAGGCCAGCGCCGAGGCGCCCGCGCCGTTGACCACGACCTTGACGTCCTCGAACCTGCGGCCGGTGATCAGGCAGGCGTTGACCAGACCCGCGGCGGCGATGATCGCCGTGCCGTGCTGGTCGTCGTGCATGACCGGGATCTTCATCCGCTCGCGCAGGGCCTGCTCGATGATGAAGCACTCGGGCGCCTTGATGTCCTCCAGGTTGATGCCGCCGAAGCTCGGCTCCATCATCGCGATCGCCTCGATCAGCGCCTCGGTGTCCTCGCTGGCCAGCTCGATGTCGATCGAGTCGACGTCGGCGAAGCGCTTGAACAGCACCGCCTTGCCTTCCATCACCGGCTT
>CALLNA010000069.1 GCA_938005655.1 uncultured Novosphingobium sp. | reverse complement strand
GTGGGCCTGGTGCGCGGCGCCGCGGGCCTGATGCCTGGGGCAGGGGATCCTTCCGCGGTCGTCAGCCTGATCCGCAAGCACGCCGATGCCGACGCCTTCTCCGGTCAGGTCAGCCTCGAAGCGGCATCATGGAACCGCTTCGCCGGAACCGTGGACGTGCAGTCGCCGCTCGATGCCGCCGGAACGGTGCGCGTGCGCGCCGTCGCCCAGGCCTATCGGCAGGACGGCTTCGTCGATCGCGAGGAGAAGAAGGGCCTCGTCCTCTATGGGGTGGTCGACGCCGATCTCGGTCCGCGCACGAAGCTGTCGGTCGGCGCCAGCTATCAGCGCGACGACCGCGACGGCGTGATGTGGGCGCAGCTTCCCTATTGGTATACCGACGGCACGCGGACGCGCTGGCCGCGCTCGACGAACACCGGCACCGACTGGGGCTTCTGGAACACCACGGAGATTTCGGGCTTCGCCACCCTCACGCACGACCTTGGCGGGAAATGGAGCATTCGCGGCGACCTAGGCTACCACAAGGGGCTGGAGGAATCGCGGTTGCTGTGGCTCGATGGCATGCCTAACCGGGTGACCGGTGCCGGCATGGCCACCTCGGCCTATTGGTTCAAGGCCGATCCCGAGCAATGGAACGGCAGCATCCAGGCCAGCGGCCCGTTTTCGCTGCTTGGCGGCGAGCACGACCTGGCCGTCGGCGCGATGGTGAATCGCCTCACCGACGGATGGTCCAACCGAGATCCCGTCGCGATGGATCCGATCGCCGATTTCAACCATTGGGACGGGACGCTCGCCCAGCCGGCCTGGGGGCCGCGCTATGTGTCCAGCCGCGGTTCCACGACCCAGGCCGCGCTTTTCGCCACGACGCGGATCGGCCTGGTCGGCCCGCTCAAGCTCATCGGCGGCGGGCGGCTGAGCTATTTCCGGCGCAACGAGGAGGCCGCGGGGACGAGCCCGGCCTACCGGCTGACCTACAAGGGCGTGCTCACGCCCTATGCGGGGCTGGTCCTCGACATCACCCACAACCTATCCGCCTATGCGAGCTATACCAAGATCTTCAAGCCGCAGGGCAATGTCCGCGACCGCAACGGGCGCCTGCTCAATCCGCTGGAAGGCAAGAATTACGAGGCCGGCCTGAAGGCGCTGCTGCTGGGCGGCAAGCTCCTGGCGACGGCGGCCGTGTACCGCATCGAGCAGGACAATCTCGCCGTTCCGGATCCGGGGCAGTTCGTGCCCGGTACGTCCAACCCGGCCTATCGCGGGGCGACGGGGACCGTCGCCAAGGGATATGAGCTCGAAGTCGTCGGCAAGGTCACCCGGCAATGGGACCTCAGCCTGGGCTGGAGCGACTATAGCGCAAAGGACGCCCAGGGCGTCGACGTGCTTGCGCACCAGCCGCGCCGGGCGTTCAACCTGGCGACCAAATACGCCCTTGCCGGCGCGCTCGACGGGCTGAGCCTGGGCGGAGCGCTCAAATGGGAGAGCCGGCCGCCGGTGACCGCGCAGAATCCGGGCACCGGCATCGTGGAGCCGATCGGCCAGCCCGCCTATGCCATCGTCAATCTCATGGCCCGCTACGAGATGACCAGGCAGCTGTCGCTCCAGCTCAACGTCGACAATCTGTTCGACCGGACCTTCTACAGCGGCAACAGCTGGTTCCCCGGCTTCGTCTATGGCGAGCCGAGAAATGCGCGGGCGACGCTCAGATACAATTTCTGACGCGCCGTCCGGAGACGGGGTGCCGGCCGCGCGGCACCCCGCCCGATCACGCCACCTGGAACTTCGGCGGCGGCAGCGTCAGCCGGGTGTCGGCCACGGCCTCGCCGCGGAAGAAGCGCACCAGCAGGGGCTGCACCTCGGGATGCGCCTCGAAGACGTTGTGGCCGGCATTCTCGACGACGAGCCGGGACTTGCGCCGGAACTGCGCCGCCACTTCGTCCTGCTCGGCCAGCGGCGTGCGGCCGTCCAGCGATCCGGCAATCAGCAGGGCGGGGTGGTCGATGCGGATCGCGGCGCGGAAGCCGTCGCCCAGGTCGACGCCCGGGATGGCGCCCAGCAGCTGCGGCATGGGGAAGTTCAGCGCCTCGCCCAGCACGGCGGCCCGCGCCTCGCGCCGGATCAGGGCCAGCCGGCGCGGCGATATTCCGGACGCCAGATCCATGGCCTCGGGCATTCCCCGCAGGTTCAGCAGGCCGGCCACGTCGCCCAGGAACGGCGTCAGCGCCCCGGTCTTGCCGGCATCCAGTGCCAGATAGAGGCCCGGCAGCATGGCGAGGGTGCGGGGATTGGCGATCAGCCCGCTCGCCAGCATCTGCACGCCGAAGCCGCCCATCCGGATCTCGGCCGGCGCGCCGTTCAGCGTGACCGCGGTCAAGGCCGGCTGCGCTTCCATCCGGGCATGCACGCGGCGCATCAGGGCCGGCAGGTCCGGCACCGCTGCACGGGCGGCCGGGTCGGTGCCGAGCAGCGCGTCCACCTGGCGCAGATAGGCATCGATCCGTGCCGGCCGCTTCACCGTCTGGTCCTGGCCCTCCAGGCTGGACAGAGCCACGCGGTTCACTCTGTCGCCATGCCGCTTGAGCACGCTGAGCGCCAGGTGCGAACCATAGCTGGTGCCCCAGAGGTCGATCTTCTCCGCGCCCAGATGCCGTCGCAGATCGTCGATATCGTCGGCGCTCTGCTCGGTATTGTAGCCGGCCATGGCCACGCCGGCCTTGGTCCAGTCGGCCCAGGCGCTCTGGAGTTCCGAACGGAAATAGGAGGTCAGCCCGGCTTCGGTGAATTCCGGCACGGGACGCGTCGAGGCCGGCCGCTCCGGGATGGTGCTGGACAGGCCGGTGCCCCGCTGGTCGAAGGCGATGACGTCGGCCACGGCGCGCAGGGCCATGAAGATCGGAAAGCGCGGCCCGGTCGCCGCGCCGGTCGCCTCGCCGCCGGGCCCTCCGGCCAGGTAGATGATCGGCGGGCCCGGCCTGGCCGCCGTCGAGGGGAACCGGACATAGCCGAGCCGGATCTTGCGCGAACGGGGATCGCGGCGATCCTCGGGTACTTCGAAGAAGCCTCTTTCGGCATCGGTCTCCGCGTTGCGCCAGCCCTTGAAGCGGAAGGGGCCGGCCTGCGACGGAGGCGCGGTCTGCGCCGAGACGCGAGCGAACGCCAGGGCGGGAAGGGCGATGGCGGCGGCGGCGAGCAGGCCGCGGCGATTGAGCGATGTGCAGGTCATGCCGATGGCTGAGCCGCTCGCGGTGCCGACCGCCACCCCGCTTCGGTCAACGACAGCCGATCATCGGCGAATGGCGGTGCATCTCGGCGAGTGGCGCCCTAGAGGGGGCGCATGCGGCGAATCCTGTTTCTCACCATCCTCCTGATGGGCTTCGTGATCCCGGCCCGGGCCCAGGGCATTTCGTGGCAAGCCTGTCGCGGCGCGGCCGGTCCGGCGGGCCCGCTGCTGCGCGATTGCCACCCGATTCAGGATTTCGTCGACCCGCAGGGCCGCGAGCTCTGGATCCGCGCCGTCCTCGGCGCCCCGGCCGACGCCCGGCCGCGCGTCCTCTATGTGGCGGGCGTCGCCTCGTCCGAGGCCTGGCTCAACGGCCGGCACCTGGGCATCAACGGCCGCCCGGGCGCCACGGCGCAGGCCGAAATCCCCGGCCGCTACCAGGCGATCTTCCCGATCCGCGAAGGCGCCTGGCAGCCCGGCGGGAACCAGTTGGTACTGCATCTGTCGTCCTTTCATGGCGGCCTGCATTTCGCCCGCCCGATGAGCGCCCTGGCCGTGTTGCCCTATCCCCGTCCGCAACGCGTCGCGCCGCTGGCCGTCACGTTCCTTGCGGCCGGCAGCCTGCTGGCCGCTGCGTTCGGCTTCGGCGCCATCCGTGCCATGCGCCGCACCGGATCGAGCCTGATCCTGGCCGGCATGGCCGCGGTCGCCACCTTGCAGGCGATCGTCGAGAGCATGCGGACGCTGTTCGACTATTCCTATCCCCTGCATGCCTGGCGAATGAGCGCCATCTGGGTGCTGGCGGCCAGTTTCGCGCTTCTGCTGGTGGCCTATGTCACGACCCGGTTCTTCCCCAGGGCCCGCGCGCCGATGATCGGCCTGGCCGCCGGCGTGATCGGTGCCACGGCGCTGCTTCCGGGCTTCGACATCAAGACGGCCTGGGCGCTGATCCTGGGGGTTGCGCTTGCCGTCGTGCCGGCTGCGGCGGGCGTGCGCCTGCGGGTTCCCGGCGCGCGGCCGGCCCTGGCCTAGCTGGCGCTGTTCATCGCCCTGGCCCTCGCATTTCCCGAATGGCTGGCCGATCTCTCCTATTTCCTGCTCGCGGCCGGCCTGGTGCTGCCGCTGCTGATGGTCGAAGTCGTTCGGCTCGGCCGGGACGATCGCGGCCGCGAGGCTGCCCTTACCCGCGCTGTCAGCCGCCCGGACCGCCTGACCGTGGCTTCGGCGCGGGGCGTCGAGCTGGTGCCGATCGCCGAGATTCTGGCCGTGGTGGGCGCCGACGACTATGTCGAGCTGCGGCTGGTCGGCGGCCGCAGCCTGCTGCATGCCGCGCGCCTCGACGGCCTGGCGGCGCAACTGCCGGGGAGCTTCCTGCGCATCCACCGCTCGGCGATCGCCAACCTGGCCCAGGCGCAACGCCTCGAGCGCGACGGCGATCGGTGGCGGCTATATCTGAGCGAAGGAGCGCCGCTGCCCGTCAGCCGCTCCCGCCAGCCCGCCCTGCGCGAGGCCCTGGACGTTCCTCCCACCATGGCGGCGATGCCGGCATAGCGCATGGAGCAGAGGCAAGGCCGTGGCCGACGAATTCCCGTGCCGCTTGCCTTTGACGGAACCTTTGGGGGATGAAAATACTCTAGGAGATCGCGGCGCCGCAACCGGATGGGCGCTTGTTGGCTGGAGCGGGCGTGGACCTTAGTGACCAAGAAGCGGACGCCGGAAGCGCGCGAGCGGCTGCTCCGCGCGCGCCATGGCGTTGGCGCCGTGCGGCCATCGGTCTGCTGGTCCTCCTGGCCGTGGCGGTGGGGGCGGCATGGCTGCAGCGCCGCACGATCGCGCGCGGCTTCGTCGATCGCGAACTGGCCAGGCGCGGCGTTCCCGCCCGATATGAGATCGAGCAGCTGTCGCCCTGGCGGCAACGGCTGGTCAACGTGTCGATCGGCGACCCGCGCGACCCCGACCTCGTCGCGGACTGGATCGAGCTACGCACGTCGCTCTACCCCTGGCGGGCGGAGGTGCTGGTGGCGAAGGCGGGCAAGGTCCGGGCCAGGGGCCGGATCGTCAACGGCGCGCTTTCGATGGGATCGCTGGACCGGCTGCTGCCGCCGCCATCCGGCAAGCCATTCTCGCTGCCCCGCCTGATCGTGGATGTCGCCGACGCCCAGCTCCGGCTCGACAGCGGCGGCGGCCTGGTCGTGCTCGGCCTCAGCGGCAAGGGAATGCTGGCCGACGGCTTTGCCGGCACGCTGCGGGCCGACGCCTCCCGCCTGCGCATCGCGGACTGCGCCCTGGAGGGCGTCGCGGCCAGGATGCAGGTGGGCATCAGGCACGGGGCACCGCGCCTCGACGGCCCGGTCCAGGCAGCGCGGATCGCCTGCGCGGATACCCATGTGACTCAGCTCCGTGTCGCGGTCCGGGCGGCGCTGGAAGCATCGCTGGCACGCTGGAAGGGCAGTGCCGACCTGGATGCCGCGGCCATGGATTCGCCCTTGGGGCAGTTGCGCCGGTTGCGTGGCGGTATCGGGTTCGATGGGGATGTCGCCCGTACGGAGGGCAGCGTCGCGCTGCGCTCCGGCGCGCTTGCCGCCGCGCAGGTCAGCGCGGGTTCGGCGGCGATATCCGGCCGCTATGCATTCGGCGGAACCGCTGCGTTCCAGGGCGAGGTCGCCCTGGAGGGAGCGGCATTGCCCGCGTCCCTGCTCGGCCGGGTCGCGGGCTATGGCAATGTCGGGCAGGGAACGCCGGTCGCGCCGCTGGTCCGCCGGCTCCTGCACGCCATGGGCGAAGCCGGCCGCGCCTTTGGCGGATCCGCGGCTCTCGAGCTCGCGATGCATGCCGATCGGACCACGCTCCGCGTGCGCCGGTTGGACCTTGCCGCGCGCTCGGGAGCGCGATTGCGTTTCGGCCAGGATACGGGGCTGGGGCTCGACCTGCGCGATGGCGGGCTCGATCTCGCGGGGCAGCTCTCGCTCGGCGGCGGCGGACTGCCGGATGCGGCGGTCCGCCTGTCCCGCCGGCCGGGGAGCCGCGAACTGCGCGGCACCGGCCTGGTGCGGCCCTATGTCGCCGACGGCGCCCGGCTCGAACTCTCGGGCCTCGATTTCAGCCTGCGCGGAACGGCTGGGGACGTACGGACCGCCATGACCTTGTCGGGGCCGGTGCGCGGCGGGCGCGTCGACGGGCTGTCGATGCCACTCCTGGTGCACTGGGATGCGCAGATGCTCGCGGTGAACCCCCAGTGCAGCATGATCGGCTTTTCGCATGTGGCGATGGGCGGTGCCGTCCTGGACGGCGATCGCCTCAAGCTGTGCCCGCTCGGGCCGGCAATGGTCCGATGGGGGCCGCACGGGCTCGCCGGCGGTATTCGGCTCGCACAGCCGGAGCTGAAGGGCAGCGTGGGCGACAGTGCCTTGCGCGTTGCGGCGGAAGCGGCACAGCTCGATCTGGCCGCCAGCCGGTTCACCGTCACCAGGGCTGCGGCGCGCCTGGGGGGCGATCGGCCGACCCGCCTCGATATCGGCCAGCTGGATGGCAGCTTCCGCTCGGGCCTGGGCGGGGAATTCGACGCGCTCGGCGGCCAGATCGGCGCGGTGCCGCTGCAGCTCTCGGAAGGCAAGGGCAGCTGGCATGTCGAGAACGGCGACTTCTTGCTGCGGGGCAGTTTCACCCTTGCCGACGCGGAGGCGGCGGCGCGCTTCGAGCCCCTGGCGGCGCCGAACGGCAGCTTGCGCCTGCACGACGGCAAGATCGACGCACAAGCCGCATTCGTCAGCCCCAAGCACCAGCTGCCCGTGGGGACGGTGAAGATCGCGCATGACCTGGCCCGCGCGGAAGGACAGGCCCTGCTCGACGTGCCCGGCATCCGCTTCCATACGGACGGCCTTCAGCCCAGCGATCTCACTTCGCTGACCTATGGCGTGATCGCCGATGTGGACGGGCTCGTCGCCGGGACCGGCCGGTTCGGCTGGTCGGGCGACACGGTCGCCAGCACCGGCCATTTCACGGCGACCGATGTCGCCCTGGCCGCGGCCTTCGGCCCGGTGCAGGGGCTCACGACGCAGCTCGACTTCACCGACCTGCTGAACCTGCGCAGCGCGCCGGGGCAGACAGCCAATATAGCCGAGATCAATCCGGGCGTTCCGGTGCGCGGCGGCGTGCTGCGCTATCAGCTGCTCGACAGCCGCCGCGTGCGAGTGGAAGGTGCCCGCTGGCCCTTCGCGGGCGGCGAGCTCGTCCTGGATCCCACCGTCCTCGATTTCGACGTGGCGGGCGAGCGGCGGCTCACCTTCCATGTGAAGGGCGCCGACGCGGCGCTGTTCCTGAAGGAGATGGCCTTCGACAATCTGGATGCCACCGGAACGTTCGACGGCACCCTGCCGATGATCTTCGACGCGCGGGGCGGGCGGATCGAAGGCGGCGAGCTCCGCGCCCGGACGGGCGGGCACATCGCCTATGTCGGCGAGGTATCGCGGCAGGATGTCGGCTTCTGGGGCAACATGGCGTTTCAGGCGCTGAAATCGCTGGACTACAAGGATCTCACCATCCGGATGAACGGCCCGCTGGCCGGGGAGATGATCACGGACATCGGCTTTTCGGGCGTGAGCCAGGGCAAGGGCGCGAAATCGAACTTCCTGATCCGCAGGCTGGCGCGGCTGCCCTTGGTGTTCAACGTGCGGA
>CALLNA010000068.1 GCA_938005655.1 uncultured Novosphingobium sp. | reverse complement strand
ACAGCAGCGAGATTGCGGAATGGACCGAGACGACGAGGGGCACGGCGATCGCCGCGATCAGCGCATAGGCCTGCCGCCAGCGCAGCCAGTGCGCGGCCTGGCCCCGCCAGCCGAGGGAGAGCACGCCGAAGAACAGTTGCCAGCCGCGCGTCCTGGCCCGGTCGCGGGCCGAGGCGAGGTCGGGCAGGATGCCGAGGAACCAGAACAGCGCGGAGACCGCGAGATAGGTCAGGACCGCGAAGAAATCCCAGGTCAGCGGGCTCCTGAACTGGGGCCAGACCCCCATCGAGTTGAAATAGGGCGCGGTCCAGTAGAAGTACCAGGGCCGGCCGAGGTGGAGGATGGGATAGAGCCCGGCGCAGACCACGGCGCACAGGGTCATGGCCTCGGCGAAACGGTTGAGCGAATTGCGCCAGTTGCGGTCGGTCAGCAGCAGCAGGGCCGAGATCAACGTGCCGGCATGGCCGATCCCGAGGAACCAGACGTAGTTGATGATCGGCATCCCCCAGTTCACCGGGATGGTGTTGCCCCAGACCGCGACCCCGCGGGTCAGTAGCACCGCGACTGAGACCACCCACAGCATCAGCAGCATCAGCGCGACGGCGAAGCACAGCCACCAGCCGCGCCGCGCCGGGAAGGCGAGCGGAAGGTCGACGGTCTCGCGGCCGACATGGTCGTAGGCGGCGCGCAGGCGGGTCTCCTCAGCCATCGGCGCCCTCGCTGCGGATGCGCGCGAGATAGGAGGTGCGCGGGCGGGTGTTGGCCTCTTCCAGCAGCACGTAGTCGCGCGGGCCGGCCTTGCGGCGGGAGACTTCGCTGGCGGGATCGGCCACGTCGCCGAAGCTGATCGCGCCGGTCGGGCAGACCTGCTGGCAGGCGGTCCTGACCGCGCCGTCGGAGATCGGCGCGCCGGCCAGCTTGGCGGCGATCCGCGCGGCGGAGATGCGCTGGATGCAATAGGTGCATTTCTCCATCACCCCGCGCGCGCGGACGGTCACGTTGGGATTGCGCTGGGCCTTGACCGCTTCGGGCCGGCCGCCCTGATAGTCCGCCCAATTGAAGCGGCGGACCTTGTAGGGGCAATAGGACGAGCAGGTGCGAGTGCCGATGCAGCGGTTGTAGACTTGCAGGTTCAGCCCCTCCGGGCTGTGGACCGAGGCGTTGACCGGGCAGCCCATCTCGCAGGGCGCATCCTCGCACTGCATGCAGGGCACGGGCTGGCTGTGCAGCGTCGGGTTCTCCGGCGGCCCTTCGAAATAGCGATCGATCCGCAGCCAGTGCATCCGGCGGCCGTCGCGGACCGCCTCGCGGCCGACCATCGGCACGTTGTTCTCGGCGTTGCAGGCGGTGACGCAGGCGCCGCAGCCGGTGCAGAGGTCGAGGTCGATCGACATGCCCCAGGCGGGGCGGCCGGCGGGCCTGGCCGGCCAGAAGCTCGGCGGCTCGGGCGCGGGCGGCCGCGGGGCCGTATCCAGCCGGTCGACGATCCGCACCGGGGCCTCGTCGCCTTGCGCGATGACCTGCTGCTCCTGCGCGGCGGCAAGGGCGCGGCGCTTGCCGGTGGGCTTTAGGCTTACCTCGCCGCTCGCGCCGATCAGCCCCGTCACGTCGAAGCCCGCGCCCTTCGCCACCGCGCCGAACCGGCGGCCGTAGCCGCGATGGACCAGCACGGTCCGGAGCGCTTGCCCGGGGACGATCCAGACAGCGCCCGTCACTGCCGCGCCGCCGCGCGAAAGCGTCACCTCGTCGCCGTCGCGCACGCCGAGCCGCGTGGCGAGGGCCGGCGCGACCAGCACGGCGTTGTCCCAGGTGAGTGTCGTCACCGGCTTGGGCAGCTCCTGCGCCCAGGGGTTGTTCGCCAGGCGGCCGTCCCAGACCGTGGGGTCGGGACGGACCAGCAGTTCGAGGCCATCCGGCGCCGTGGCGGGGGTCGCGGCGGTGATCCGCCCCTTCGGCGCGGGCAGCGGCGTAGCAGGCGGCTCCGGCGCGATGCCCTTGACCAGCGCCTCGTCCCATTGGGTGAGCGTGCCCCAGGCTTCCTGCCAGGTCTGCCGGACCAGATCGTGGTCGGACGCGCCGAACTCGCCGCCGATCGCTGCCAGCATCGCCGTGAGCGGGCGGACGGGATAGAGGGGCTGGACGAGCGGCTGGCCGATCACCGCGCTGCCGTCGGCCGCCCGCCCGTCCGACCAGCTTTCCAGCGGATGGGCCAGGGGGGCGTGCCAGGTGCAGGCCCGGCCGGTCTCGTCGCACCACAGCCCGGCATGGAGGCTGAACGGCACTTTCCCCAGGGCGCGGGCGAAGGCGGGGCCGAGCGGCGAGGCATAGAGGGGATTGGCCTCGAGGATCGCCAGCGTCTGCACCCGGCCGGCTTCCATCTCCGCGAGCAGCGCGGCGAGCGTGCGGTCGGGCGGCGGCGAGGGGCACAAAGGCGGCGCGAAGCGCGAGGTCTGGCCGAGATTGCCGAGCCGCTCGTCGATCGCCCAGCCGAGCGCCTGGACCTCCGCCGGCTGGTCCGCGCCGACCAGGACGAGGCCCTGCCCGCGCCGGGCGGCGAGCAACCTGGCCGCGCGCTCGACCCAGCGCTGCTCCTCGGGGCGCAGCGGGGCGACGGTGGACGGCAGGCCGAATACCCGGGCCAGCGCGCCGATCAGCAGGGGAATGCGCCCGGCCTCGATCGCGAGGCGGTCGTGCGAGCGCGCGCCGGTGAGGGTCGGAGACGGCTCGGCGACCATCAGGCTCGCTGCCCCGTCGCCGGACTGGAACGCCCGCCGCCGCGCCGCCCAGGCCAGGCTGTCGCGAACCTGGCAAGGTCCCGGGCCGAGCGGGTCCGCGTCGCAGGCGACCACGGCCTGCGCCCGGTCGAGCAGGGAGATCACGTCCAGCGGGCGGCCGAAGGCCTGCGCGGCGGCAGCGTGGCGCGCGCTGTCGTCGACCGGCTCGAAGACGTGCCAGCGCGCCGCAGGCCAGCGTTCCAGCAGGCGGCGCAGCTGGCGCAGCAGCGTCGGCGAGGTCACGGCGCCGGTCAGCAGGCAGAGCCCTTCGCCGCGGTTCGCCGCGCTCAGCGCGGTCCGGTCGGCGAGCGCGGCGTCGAGGTCCGTCCAGCTTGCCGGGCGACCGCCCGTGCTCGGCGCCTGTGAGCGCTCGGGATCGTAGAGGTCGAGCAGGGCCGCCTGGGTGAAGGCGTCGGTCGCGCCCCGGCTTGCCGGGTGATCGGGATTGCCTTCGAGCTTCGTCGGCCGCCCGGTGTGGGTCGTGCCGATCACCGGCTGGGCGATCCCGGCGAAGGGCACGGCCGTCGCATATAGCCGGGGCTTGCCCGGGATCTCGTTCTCGGGATCGGTGACATAGGGCCGGGCGCGCTCGTCGGGCCGCGCTTCGCAGCCGGCGAGGCCGGCCAGGGCCAGGGTGGCGCCGAAGGCGCGCAACATGCTGCGGCGGTCGAGCGCGAACTCGTCCGCCGTGGCGGCGCGGAAGGCGGCGGCATCGGCCAACTCGTCCAGGCTGCGCCACTGGTCCCTTGCGCCCTGCGCCTGAGGAGGAGGCCCGCTCATCGGTGGCAGATGTCGCACTTGTCGAGCCGCGCGGGATCGAGGCCGAAGCGCCGGGCCGCGGCGAGGGCGAAGCGGCGATGCTCCGCCGCGTCCCAGGCGGGCGGCGGCATGGCGGTGAGCTCGCTCGCCGGGCGCAGCCGCGCGGCGGGATCGCGATGGCAATCGAGGCAGAACTTCATTTCGAACGGGCGTCCGCGCGCGAGCAGCGGCATCCGGTCAACCCGGCCGTGGCATTCGACGCAAGCCACCCCGCGGTCCACGTGGATGGCGTGGTCGAAGAAGACGAAGTCGGGCAGCTTGGCGACGCGGTTCCAGACAAGCGGACGACCGCTCGCCAGGCTCTGCCGGACCGGAGCGAGCATTGGCGCCTGTCGCCAGATCTGCGAATGGCAGGTCATGCAGACATGGGTCGAGGGGAAGCCGGCGTGCGGCCCGGTCTCGACGGTCGCGTGGCAGAAGCGGCAGTCGATGCCGAGGCCGGCGACATGGTGCTCGTGGCTGAAGGGGACTGGCTGGACGACAGGCCAGCCGACGCCGCTCTGGTAGGAGGAGCCTGCGGCCACCGGCCCGAGCAGGGCGAGCGCCGCCACGGCGAGGGCGGCAAGGATCAGGCCGAGGCGGAAATAGGTGTCGAAACTCGGCGTGAAGATTTGAGCCATCGACTGTCATGCCCCGCACGATCCGCCCCGATTTGCCCGCACGATCTGCCCACACGATCTGGCTGTACCGAACGTCCCCCTCGGCCAAGCAACGCCCGCCCTGGGCCATCGTTCCGCGCCCTTTCGGGAACGCCCCCCGCCCTGCGCCATTGTCTCTAGGTGCGTTGGCTGAGGGCGCTTACGGACTGGGGAGAGCGATATGAACCGCAGATGGCCATCCGTGCTGGTCGCGATCGTGCTTGCCGTCATCGGCGCGATTCTGGCCATCGGCGGCGCCTGGTTGGCGCTGCTCGGCGGTTCGCTGTATTACCTCATCGTCGGCGCGCTGCTCCTCGGTAGCGCCTGGCTGGTGTTCCAGCGGCGGATGCTGGGTGTCTGGCTCTATGTCGCCGCCTTCGCGCTGAGCGTGGTCTGGGGCCTCGCGGAATCGCGCGGGGAGGCCTGGGCCATGGTGCCGTGGCTGATCGCGCCCTTCGTCCTCCTCGTCCTGGTCCTCCTCGCCGTGCCGAGCTTCGTGCCGCATCCGGCGCCCTGGCGGCGGGCGGGCGGGGGCATTCTCGCGGGCCTCGCCGTCGTGATCGTCTGCTTCGCCGCCCTGGCGAGCACCAACCGGCCCTCCGCCGCGCCCTTGCCCGCGCCAAGCTCGCAGGCGATGGCCGATCCTTCCGGCCTCGCCACGGGGCAGGACTGGCCGGCCTACGGCGGCACCTATGCCAACTGGCGCTATTCTCCGCTCGGCCAGATCGACCGCTCCAACGTCGGGAAGCTGACCAAGGTCTGGGAAGCCCATACCGGCGGCACGCCGGTCGATCCGCAGTATCAGAAGCTCTACGGCACCGAGAACACGCCGATCAAGGTCGGCAACCTGCTCTATAGCTGCACGGCCAAGAACGTGGTCGTCGCGCTCGACGCGGCCACCGGCAAGCAGGCCTGGCGCTACGATCCCAAGGTGCCCGACGAGTGGATTCCCTATACCACCGCCTGCCGCGGCGTCGCCGTCTATACCGTGCCGGGAGCGCCCGCCGGAACTCCTTGCGCGACCAGGGTGATCGAGGGGACGCTCGATTCCCGCCTGATCGCGCTCGACGCCGCGACGGGCGCGCTCTGCACCGAGTTCAACGGCACCGGGCAGCAGGATACCAAGATCGGCATGGGCGAGGTCTATCCGGGCCTCGCCTCGATCAACTCCGCGCCCAGTATCGTGCGCGGGGTGATCGTCGTCGGCCACCAGATCCTCGACGGGCAATACCGCGGGGCGCCCTCCGGCGTGGTCCAGGGCTTCGACGCGCGCACCGGCAAGCTGGTCTGGGCCTGGGACATGGCCCACCCCGACTGGACCGGCTATCCGCCCGCCGGGCAGACCTGGGCCCGGGGCACGCCCAACATGTGGACCGGCAGCGCCGGCGACGAGAAGCTCGGGCTGGTCTACCTGCCGCTCGGCAATGCCGCCGACGATTACTATTCCACCGGCCGCAGCGATCTGGAGAACGCCTATTCCAGCTCCGTCGTCGCGCTGGACGTGACGACGGGCAAGCCGCGCTGGAAGTTCCAGGCCGTCGCCAAGGACGTGTGGGACTACGACTTCGGCAGCCCGCCGAGCCTGATCGACTACCAGGGCCGGGCGGCCCTGCTGGTGCCGTCGAAGCAGGGCGATATCTACGTCCTCGACCGCGCGACCGGGCAGGTGCTGACCCCGACCGGGACGATCCCCGCGCCGCAGGGCGGGGCGGAGCCGCAGGAGCGCGCGGCCCGGCAGATCGTCTCGCTATGGCATACCCTGCGCAAGGACCCGCTGCGGGAATCCGACATGTGGGGCATGTCACCGATCGACCAGATGCTCTGCCGCATCCAGTTCCGCCGCGCCGACTACCGCGGCTATTTCACCCCGCCGAGCGTCGATCGTCACTCGATCCAGTATCCGGGCTACAACGGCGGCAGCGACTGGGGCGGCGTGGCGGTCGATCCGATCCGCAAGATCATGGTCGCCAACTACAACGACATGCCGAACTACGTGCAGTTGATCACGCGCGAGGAAGCCGACAAGCGCGGCATCAAGCCGCGCTTCGTCACCAAGACGATCTCGCCCAAGTCGCATTCGGTCGATCCGCAATGGGGCGTGCCCTATGCGGTCGACATC